>JAUYEQ010000151.1 GCA_030691295.1 Bacteroidota bacterium | reverse complement strand
TATAGAGGACTCCGCCTGTTGCTTCAGTTTTATTTTCAATTTTTTGCGGTGCTGTCTGGTAGAAGACAATGGTATCAGAAACTGTTGCTCCCTGTGCTTTTTTTATTTCTGAAATTTGAAGGATACTGTCTTTATATAGCTGTATTTTTTCCTGAAAAGCATCCATTTCAACAGCAGTTGCCGATTGCCAGTATTGGTCTTCTATTTCTCTTGCTCTTTCGAACAGCGCCGGAATATCCTGACTTAGGTTGGTCGATTTTTCTTCAGCGCTTAAAATCAGCGTTGCAATTTCTTCCCTTTGCCATGAAGCTGCATCCGAATAAGCTTTTCGTAAACTATCGGTTTCAATCGAAAGTCTGCGGAGTTCATTTTCCTTAATCCAGGCCTGATAAAACATTTTTTTTGCTTCATTTTTCATGAAATGATCAAAGTTCAGATAGCTGACCGATGAATTGATCCGGAAATTGATCTGTGTTTTTGCCAGCCGATCCGGGATTTTGAATTCCTCTTTCTGTAAGGTAACTACTTTAATGGTGTCACTTTTCTCATTTGTAATAGTATCTTCAAAAGTATTGTAGTAGCGATTTGTTTGTATGTAATTGTTTAATCCGCTAACGCTTAAAGGTTTCTTCACAGGTTCTGGCCGATTGTCAGGTGAAAGTATAGTTTTAGCTTGCAGCAATGTGCCGCCAGCCATAAACATTAGTAGAACAGAGATTGTTTTTATGCTTTGTTTTAATGAAATTAACATATTTAGTTCCTGATTGATTCGGGTCTAAAATTACAAAAAATGTACCATGAGCGATGCATAAAACTGATAGTTTATTTTATGAACAAAGGATTAACGTGGCTGCTTAATATCAATTTTTCAAGTATATTTGCCTATCTTAAAAACATTCAATAATGACTACGTTAATTAAGGGTGTCAAAGCTCCTGGATTTGCAGGCCTGAACCAATCAGGCGAGCCGATTTCTTTGGGGGCATTCAGGGGGAAAAAAGTAATTCTTTATTTTTATCCCAAAGACAATACTCCGGGATGTACCGCCGAATCGTGTAATCTAAATGATAATTACCACAATTGGCTTTCAAAAGGTTACGAGGTAATAGGAGTTAGCCCCGATAGTGTTGCATCGCATAAAAAGTTTGCAGATAAATTTCAGTTCGGATTTAATTTGATTGCTGATACGGAAAAGGAAATTTTGCAGGCATACGGGGTTTGGGCTGAAAAAAGCATGTACGGCAAAAAATACATGGGCGTTGTGCGCACCACTTTTGTGATCAGCGAAGACGGAATTATTGAAGAAATATTCGACAAAGTAGATACAAAAAATCATACCGATCAATTAACCAAAGTATTAGATATAAAATAAAATGGCAAACGAAGAAAAAAGCAATCAGAATAAGGAAAAGCTCAAGGCACTGCAACTGACGATGGATAAAATCGAGAAAAGCTACGGCAAAGGCTCGATTATGAAATTAGGTGACCGTGCGGTCGAAGATGTTCCGTCAATTTCATCAGGATCAATTGGTTTGGACATCGCAATGGGTGTTGGTGGTTATCCAAAAGGCAGGATAATCGAAATTTACGGACCTGAATCATCGGGTAAAACCACGCTTGCAATACATGCAATTGCCGAAGCTCAGAAAGCCGGTGGAATTGCAGCCGTTATTGATGCTGAACATGCTTTCGATCCGGGCTACGCAACCAAACTGGGTGTCAATATCAACGAATTGTTGATTTCTCAACCGGATAATGGTGAACAGGCCCTCGAAATTGCTGACAACCTGATTCGTTCGGGTGCCGTCGATATCATCGTAATCGACTCTGTTGCAGCATTGACCCCAAAAGCCGAAATTGAAGGCGAAATGGGCGACTCAAAGATGGGTCTTCATGCACGTTTGATGTCGCAGGCGTTGCGCAAACTCACCGGAAATATCAGTAAAACCAAAACATGTGTCATTTTCATCAACCAGCTACGCGAAAAAATAGGCGTAATGTTCGGTAATCCTGAAACTACAACCGGTGGAAATGCGCTGAAATTTTATGCTTCTGTACGTTTGGATATCCGGCGCATTGGTCAGATAAAAGATGGTGAAGATGCACAGGGAAACCATACACGTGTGAAAGTGGTGAAAAATAAAGTTGCTCCACCGTTTAAAAAAGCCGAATTCGACATTATGTATGGCGAAGGAATTTCAAAAACCGGCGAAATCGTTGATTTGGGAGTTGAACTAAATATCATTAAAAAGGCGGGATCATGGTTCAGCTACGGCGAAACAAAACTTGGACAGGGACGCGAAGGGGTCAAAAACATTCTTCGAGACAATCCTGAATTGGCTCAGGAGCTGGAAGCAAAAATATTGGAGACCATTACCACAGCATCAACGGTAAATTAAATAAAGATTAAAAATACAGTAATGTCCGGATGTGATAGCTGTGCTGTTTCATCCGGCTTTTTTTATGTGTTATCTTTTACCCCGAATTCTGGCATATTGTCGAAATTCGAGGTTTATTTGTAATGATTCACAATTGGGGAGCCTTGTTTGCTTGTAAATTATAAGGTTTCCGTTAATAAATTAGGTTATGAAGGTTTTAAAATTTGGAGGTACTTCTGTCGGAAGCGCTGAAAATATTCAAATGGTGAAGGATATCCTGTTGGGTCAGGACGATGATGTGATCGTTGTAGTCTCGGCATTGGGTGGAATTACCGACAAGATTTTGAGTGCAGCAAAAATGGCTGCGATTGGAACCGGCTACTTTCAGGCTGAATTAACGGAAATCAACACGCGCCACTTCGAAACCATTGACAAGCTTTTTGATGGTGAAAAACGAACTGAAGTAAAGGAAAAAGTTCAGGTTTTACTCAATGAATTTGGACGCATTGTTCAAGGCGTTTCGCTCATAGGTGAGCTTACACCCAAAACACTTGATAAAATCGGCGGTTTTGGCGAACGTTTGTCTTCGCTTATTATTTCAGAATACATTCCTAAAGCTGCTTGGTTCGATGCCTGCAAATTGATTCAGACAAACAGCGATTTTGGGAAAGCCATTGTCAATTTTACTGTGACCAATCAATTGATTCAAACAGCTTTCAGTTCATTTTCAGGAATTGCTATCGTTCCCGGTTTTATTGCCAGCAACGAAGCAGGCGAATATACCACTTTGGGTCGTGGTGGTTCCGATTATACCGGAGCCATTCTGGCTGCGGCGATGGATGTTTCTTCACTCGAAATATGGACCGATGTAAACGGTTTTATGACCGCTGATCCGCGCGTGATAAGCAAAGCATACACAATCAAAACGCTTAGTTATTCTGAAGCGATGGAGCTTTCGCATTTTGGTGCAAAAGTAATTTATCCCCCTACCATTTTACCTGTTTATCAGAAAGGTATTCCGGTCAGGATTAAAAATACGATGGATCCGCAAGCCGAAGGAACATTGATTACAAAAAGTAAACTTAACGGAAAAGATTTGCCCATCAAAGGCATTTCGTCCATATCAAATATTACGCTCATCACTATTCAGGGTTTGGGAATGGTTGGTGTTACAGGTATTTCAGCCCGGCTATTCGGAGCATTGGCCCGTCAGAATATCAATGTAGTCCTCATTTCTCAGGCTTCGTCTGAAAATTCAATCAGTTTTGCCATCGACTCCGCAAGTTCGGTGAAAGCAGAATCGGCTATCAGGCTGGAGTTTGAACGCGAAATCCAGCTCGATCAGATCAATAAGATTACCATCGAGGAAAATCTGGCGATTGTGGCAATCGTGGGCGAGAATATGAAACACGCTACCGGTGTGGCCGGAAAGCTGTTCAACACCATCGGCAAAAACGGGATCAACATTATTGCCATTGCTCAGGGCGCTTCCGAATTGAACATTTCGTGGGTGGTGAAAGTGTCTGATTTGCGCAAAACGCTGAATGTAGTGCATGAATCGTTTTTCCTTTCCGAAAACGTTGAACTGAATGTTTTCCTTTTGGGTATTGGTTTGGTGGGTGGAAATCTGTTGGATCAAATCAAACTTCAGCAACCCAAATTGTTGAAAGAGAAACATCTCAAGATAAAACTGGCCGGAGTTGCTAACTCAAAAAAAATGTTGTTCGACCGTGAAGGAATGGACATCACCACTTTCCGCGAAAAAATGATGACAGAGGGACATGAATCGAGTCTGGAACAGTTTAAAAATGAAATAATATCGCTAAACATGTACAATTCAATTTTTGTGGATTGTACTGCCAGCGATCAGGCTGCCGGATTGTATGCAGAATTGCTGAATGCCAACGTTTCGATTGTGACAGCCAATAAAGTTGCAGCCTCTTCAGCCTACGAAAACTATTCGCTCCTGAAAAAAACTGCAAAACGCAAAGGAGTCAAATTTTTGTTCGAAACCAATGTTGGTGCTGGTTTGCCGATTATTACCACCCTTAACGACCTGGTAAATTCTGGCGATACCATTCTTAAAATTGAAGCCGTACTATCAGGAACACTCAACTTTATTTTCAACACTATCAGCGAGAAGGTTTCGCTTAGCCAGACGATTCGTATGGCCAAAGACCAGGGATATGCTGAACCTGATCCGCGTATCGACCTGAGCGGGGTAGATGTAGCGCGAAAACTACTGATCCTGGTTCGCGAATCGGGTTATCAGTTCGACATGAAAGATATAAAGATCAACACATTTGTGCCGGAGAAATATTTCGAAGGAAGTGTGGATGATTTCTGGAGAAGTATTCCTGAAATTGACGCTGAATTCGAAGCCAACAGGAAAAAGCTGGCTGCTGAGGGACGTTTCTGGCGGTTTGTGGCCAAATTTGAAAACGGCAAAGCAGAATGTGGGCTTCAGGAAATTTCGGCAGGGCATCCGTTTGCCGATCTTCAGGGATCGAACAATCTGGTGATGTTTACAACTGAACGATACCAGAAATTCCCAATGATTATAAAGGGTTACGGAGCAGGCGCCGCAGTAACTGCCGCAGGAGTATTTGCTGATATTATCAGGGTTTCGAATATTTAAAAATATGAAGTACATTATAGTGTTGGGAGATGGAATGGCAGATGAGCCTTTGATTGAATACGGAGGAAAAACGCCGCTTCAGATGGCCGAAAAGCCGGTGATAGACAGTTTGGCAAAACGAGGCAGGACAGGCCGGTTGATAACGGTTCCGGAAGATATGCACCCCGGAAGCGAAATTGCCAACATGTCGGTTTTAGGTTACGATGTGCACAAGGTATTTGAGGGCAGGGGAGTGTTAGAAGCTGCCAGTATTGGTGTAAAATTGGAAGAAGGTGACATGGCGCTTCGTTGTAACCTGCTTACCATCGAAGATGAAAATATTAAAAATCACTCAGCCGGACATATCTCAAATACCGAAGCTTACGAGCTGATTGAATACCTGGATAAAAAACTTGGAAATGAAATGATCCGTTTTTATCCGGGAGTTTCGTACCGGCACCTGCTGGTAATCAAAGGCGGAATAAAACATATAGAATGCACTCCGCCTCACGATGTTCCCGGAAAGCCATTTCGACCGTGTCTGATCTCTCCTGAAAATGAAGAAGCAGAGGCAACCTCAAAATTGCTGAATTATCTGATATTGCGTTCTCAGGCATTGCTGGTCGATCATCCGGTCAACCGGAAACGTAAAGAGGCAGGAAAAGAAGTTGCCAACAGTATTTGGCCATGGTCGCCGGGTTATAAACCGCAAATGCCAACTTTGAAAGAGTTGTTTGGCATTGAAAAATCGGCCGTCATCTCAGCAGTGGATTTGATTCAGGGTATTGGCGTTTATGCCGGAGTGGATGTTATTAAAGTGG
>JAUYEQ010000144.1 GCA_030691295.1 Bacteroidota bacterium | reverse complement strand
GTCAGTAATTCCGCCGGAAGGCGATACAGATCAATCACATTTTCAGGAATGGTGAGCACGTACAATTTACCTTTGGCGTAGTCGGCCCGGTGAATCATTGGCCAACCGTTGGTGCCATCAAAAGCCGAAACAATGTCCATTGGCACACCGATCATTCCCATGTAATTCTGCAGAAAATCTTCACAGGTCGAATGGAAAGGTTTGTAACTTTTCACGCCAACCGGATTGCCGAGATGGCCCAGAAATTTATCGATGGTTTCGAAAGTATAACCTGCTGCACGGGCGATGGTGGTTGGTTGCACCATTTTTCCGTTTTTGTCAGCAACCGGGTTCATCATTTCGTCGAAGTTGAAACTGCAACTTTCAAGATTTTGCCATGCTGCACGGTCGGTTTTCAAAAGCGGGCGCTGCAATTGCCGGATGTCGAAAAGGGTAATTTCCGGAGCTTTGGCAAACATCGTCAGCCACAATTGTTCTGCGTAGCGGTCCATATATGTCAAACCTCCAGGATCGACCCAACCGCCTCCGTTTTTACCCGGCTTCAGGTTGTCGAAATACCTGAAAATAAGGTAACCCAGATACGGTTGTAAATGCTGATTTTCAGACGGGTCGCGGGTTTCAGTTCCGGTGTATAATCCGTCGAACATTTTGGGTTCAGTTTCGAGGTTAAAGCCGTTCCCCTGAAAATGATCGTACCAGTTTGGGTATTTGATCACCACTTTGATTTTAGGATTTACCTTTTTTGCAGCATCAATCATCAGTTCGCGGGCAGCCTGTGTCATAAGGGCGAGCCGGTAGTCAGTCCAGCTTTTAGTGCCTTTTGCTTTTATACACAACTCACACTTCCAAGTTGTGAAAAAAAAAATCATCGAGAATCAGTTCGTCAAAATGTTTGGCAGTGAACTCAATAATTTCTTTCACTTTTTTTCGATGCTCCGGATTGGTGTAACAAAATGTTTCGAAGTTGTTGCTTTCGTTCACAGTCAGGGTAATTCCTCCGGCAGTTTGTACGCCGCGGTCGGCAAAGAATTTTTTTGCTTTTACCAAAGTGGCTTCGTCAACAATCAGCAAATCGCGGTGGGTTTCAAGATAAATTTTATCCACATGCACCTGTCTGGTAATTTCTTCCCAGATAGGTGCAATATAATTAAGGTCGCCTATTTTTGCAGTTTCGTAAGAGCGGGAATAAACTGCAACTTTGAAGTTTTTATAAGGTTCACCTGCCAATACTGATGAGATTGTGAGTAACAGTACTGCCATAGCACAAAATGTTTTCTTTGTAGAAATCGTGGTTTCTTCTTTATTTTTCAATAAATCCCGCCAGTGCATAAACCAGCGCTCCCTGCCAGTTGATGGCTATTTCGTTGGTCCGGTAGTCTTCTTCTTCGTCTTTCCATCCGGTTGCCGAATGTCCGCCGCCAACAATGTAACCCGGCCATGGCTCTACTTCCTTATCAGAGCCTGAACGTCGGTCGTGAGGGTTCATTGCGGGGTTAATTCCCAATCCGGTTACATAAGAGCGGTTGTAGTAATTGCGCCCAAAAATATGCGCAATCGCATCTTGCGAAGCCTGAATGTATGCTTTGTCGGGAGAAAGTTTGTTGGCAACTTGAAGGTTAAGCACCTGACGGGCAATGGTTCCGTTACAGCCCCAATAATACCTCACCAACGGACGTCCGTAAACATCGGAATTCGCATTTTTGACGATCGAATTTGCACCATCCACAATGTTTTTTTGAATTGCTTTTAAAATTTCAGGATTCTTTCCTGATTTTTTGGAAAGGGCATATTGAAACATTCCCAAATTTGAAACATCTCCCCAGTCCCAATCTTCATCAATTTTGAAATTCATTTTAGTAGCCTGTTCTTCAAAATCTTTCAGGAAAGAAGCATCGCCGGTGGTTTCCCACATTTCTACGGCAGCCCAAAGGCGGTCGTCCGGGTCAGAGGTCTGGTAGCCACCGGTTTTAAATTCGCCTTGCACAAAATTTTTATTTTCCGGATTTTCTTTCAGGAATTTGTAGCTCAACTTTGCGGCTGCAAGGCATTTTTGCGCATAAGCTTTGTCGTATGGTTCGAAATAGCGCGCGGCCTGCGCCATCATGGCCACAAAATCTGCAACTGCAGCTGAACTCCATTCGGTGAAATATCTTTTTTGCTTGTCATCTACCGGTTTGCAGAAAGGTTCGAAATTCTTCGCAGTTAATTTATGTGCTACTTTTCCTGAACCATCGGTGTATTGCATGGTTAGCAACCAATCGGTTTCCCATTTCATTTCTTTCAGAAAATCAGGATAACCTTTGGCTGTTTCGGGCAGGTCGAGCGAAAATTTCTTTAAATTATCCTGAAACTGATCCCATGCCATAAACATTATTCCCATCGTTACTCCTGCGTTTACCACATATTTTCCGTAGTCGCCTGCATCGTGCCATCCGCCGGTTCCATCGCGGCGTACGCCGGGTTTGCCCTGGTAATCTTCGTAACCATCTTCCAAATGACAGGCTTCGTTGGCAAAATGATGGCCATTGTGTGTTCCTGAAACTGCAGTGCCGCAGCGCCACAAATAAAACCCACGCATACTGGTGTAAAAAGCCTGATTGTAAACTTTTGGAGATATCTCGAACTCTGTTGATTTGGTTCCTTCAGCAGTTTCGAGGTAATATTTGCCATTTTTGGTCACTGGGGAGAAATCAGCCACCGCAACATTTTGGTTCACATCTTTCTGGAAAACAGGTTTTGAAACCTCTCCTTTAAATACGACAGACTTATCGGAAACCTTTTTGACTACAAACGATTTGGTTTCGCCAACAATGGACGCTTTTTTCGATTGCTGGGGCAGAAATCCCAGTGAATTCAATTGTACACTTTGCGTTTGACCTGTTGCTATTAAATAGCCGAGTAGAAAAAAAATGAAGGAAATTAGAAAAGTTGGTTTCATGGTGATTAGGTTTTAAGGTTTTCTTTTTATTGTAAATGTTACAATATGAAACAAAACTAATGCAATGTTTGAATATATTTCCTCTTTCAAACAAAAAAGATCAACCTTTTATAGCATAAATCAACCAGAAGTCTACACCAATTCAACTGTCACTTTTTTAAAAAAACGGGTTTCAAGCAACCGTACAATCCGCCTTACAACCGACTTGCGTATTTCAAGTTCAACGGGCTGATCAGGATCCTGATGCGCCCAGTTGATACGGGTTCCAACGATAATATGAATGTCGTCGTGCTGTGTTAAAAGTTTTACAACTTCTTCCGGCGGACTATCTTCAAGCCGCATATCAGTTGTATAATTCTCCAGAATTTCCTCCACGCGTCCCAATGTAAGAATCCCTTCGGTAACAATTTCAAACCCTTCCATTTTGGCTGCCGGGGGCAATGTTTTTTCCGAAAACCGGTGCTGAATATCAATTTCCAGATCCAGTTCGCGGGCAATAATTTCAGCAGTTGTTCCACCGCAAATAATCTTTTTCCCCGGAAATTCCTGAATTTTCTTTACAAATTCGGCATCCTTTATTTTATAAAATGGAGGCCCGGTAATCAACATAAACTGGCGGGGTTGTCTGAAATAAACAACTCCGCAACTCGCGTCATCGCTCATTTCGAACCCATCGTTCATCGAAGCCTGGTTCAGTATCTTACGGGCCAGTTTGGTGGCCGATATTTCATATTCGCGGGCAATTTGGCTTTCAGCAAATTTTTCAATGTTATCGAGTTCCCAACCCGCAGGGTAACGTTTGCTTCCCAAACCTGACTGAACAATGCCATCGGTCATGAATATAATTCTGTCTTCG
>JAUYEQ010000134.1 GCA_030691295.1 Bacteroidota bacterium | reverse complement strand
TTATTTTGAAACTTTTTCCCAGATATTGCTTTGCTTGCCTTTGCCCCCCGTTGCCGGATAACAAACTTTCCTTTGAAAGCGGTCGCAAAGATAAAGGCAGAATATTCTCCCGCAAGACCTGAACCTCTCTTTTTTTGCAATAATTCAGAACCAGCCACTTTTGGAACTGGTTGCCAGTTTATTAACCATTAAACCGTTTGTAAACTCAATGTTAAGGCTGGCAAAGAATGGCAGCCGGCATGGTATTTTCAGGCTCTGTGAATAAAATGGATTCGATCCATTCCTTCAACGATGACACAAAAATAATCATCCGGGAGATCTCTTCATCGGTAGGAATGAGAACCGGGGAAACTTCAAGAGAACAGAAATTCATAAAGCGATTCATGAAACGGACTTCAGCATGAAAGCCTTCTGGCGCATTGTGGTTCTTTTTCAACTCGCGGTACATCGACGAAATACTGGAATGTTCGGGAACAAACCCCGATCTCATCAATATACAAGTCATGTAATTCTCAATGGACATGGCTACTACATTATATATGACCAGATTTCCCAGCGTCTTTTTCTTCGATGCACCCAACGCAGCCAGATAATAGTCGCCGGCTTCCTTATAACAGCTCTCCCATTCCATAGTTGTATGATTTAAATTAGATTATTCGCCAAACTGATTAATTCATCCACCTGAATGCCTCTTTTCTTGCGGAGTGACAGCGTTTTGACCTGCTCCGTTAAACGTGAGCTTTGTTCCTCGCTGACTTTCAGGTTTTGCTTTTCCAGAAAATGCCGGATTGTTCCCGCTCCGGAATGACGCCCAAGCACCATTTCGGTGGAACGGCCTATTTCAGAAGAAAGGAAAGGCTGATAAGTGAGTTCATTTTTCAGGAGACTGTTGCAATGTATGCCTGATTCGTGGCGGCAAATCATATCGCCGACGATCGGTTTGGAAGGATAAATTGGTTTTGACGACGCTTCGGCAACAAACCGGCAAAGCTCCTGCATTCCGGCGAGATCAATTCCGCAATCAATTCCGGCAGATATTTTCAGGGCAGCGGCAATTTCCTCCAGAAAAGCGTTTCCGGCGCGTTCGCCCAGTCCATTAACGGTTGCACTCACCGAATTTGCTCCGGAAAGCAAAGCTGCGACAGAATTCGCCGTAGCCATTCCCAGGTCGTTGTGCCCGTGAAACTCGAAATCGACAAACGGAAATCTTCCGCTGACCGACGAAAACAATTGTGCCGTTGATAACGGGTTCAAAATTCCAACCGTATCCGCCAAACGAATACGGTCAACTCCTTCTGCCAGACATGCTGAAATAAATTCGAAAAGAAATTCGCGATCGGCACGGCTTGCATCCTGAGCACCAATAGCTACAAACCCGAAAAACCTTCGCGAAAGTGCCACCATCTGAGGCATTTGTTTGAGCACCCATTCCCGGCTTCGCCCGATTGCTGACAATTGAATGTCGGAAACCGGAAAAGAAATATTGATACGACCGGCGCCTGTTCGGGCTGAGGCCACGATGTCGCATTCCTTGGCGCGCGCCCAACACAAGGAATCGAAGCGAAATCCGGAACGGACAATCTCATGGATCATTCGTTGCTCCTCCTCTCCCATTGCCGGTGTCCCAACTTCTACTTCTTTAACCCCGGCTTCTTCGAGCAGTGCGGCAATCCGGAGTTTTTCGTCCAGCGTAAATACCACCCCCGGAGCTTGTTCGCCGTCGCGGAGGGTAGAATCGATGATATGTGGAGATGTGACCATAGTCTTGAGTATTAGAATTTCGAATCTTGAATGATAGTTCAACGCTCTCTTTGCGGCGCATACAGCATCATGTTTCCAAATGTGATTTGTGGATGCGCCTTGTTTTCTTTGCATTATCTGACCCCGGGAGCCGCTTCGCTATACCCGGGGCTATTGATATTTAACCCTTTCTGTGAATAACCTAGCTGTGCCTAGAAACTGAAAACTGCGACTGCGACTGAACACTTTTTTACTCGCTGATCAAATATTCCTCAACAGCGTTGCCATCTGCAAGGGCGTCGAGAATTTCATCGATACGATCGGTCGTGATGGCGCCATACCAAAAGTTGTTGGGCTGGATAACCATAACTGGTCCCTGAGAACAAACGTTTAAGCAGGCAGTTGATGAAACTGCGGCATCAATTCCGCGATCGGCGCACTCTTCAGTAACATACTGGATAAATTCGGCACCTCCGTTTTTGTTGCAAAAACCTTTGGCATCGCCGGCAACTCGGTACGAGTTGCAAATTAAAATGTGGTAATCTGGTTTTTTCATTGTAAAAAGATTAAAAGCCTCCCCCAAACCCCCTCCAAAAGAGGGGGCTTAAAAAAGGGATGCGTAGGTTTATTTTTTTAAAATTATGTGTCCATATTAAAAGATATTACATTTAGAACTTTCGATAGCCAAACTCCCTTCTCCTTTGGAGAAGGGTTGGGGATGAGGCCTATTTCCTAGCATCCCGTAGCTTTTCCGGAGCAGACGGCGCCGCATTTAAAAACGTCGGCCTTTTTTACGGTGCGCAATTCTTTACCTTTATATATAGCGTCCAATCCTTCGTCGATCAATCCGGTCATTTCCACGATGCGGATACCGGTGCGGCCAATGGTTGCCGAAGGACTTGGCCCAATTCCTCCAACCAACAAAGAGCGACAGTCGCTTAAAAGTTCCGCCAAGTCTTCCCAGCGTTTATTCCCAATTCCTGAAGGAGGTGTTTTGCGTTGCTCAACCATTCGGTAGCCATTGGGCGTTTCTCGGAAAATGTATAAACTGTCGGCTTCTCCCAAATGCTGATTGACGAGCATCCCTTCGTTACTGGCAACAGCAACAAACGGACGGTTCTCTTCATCGGCCACAGTAAGGTTGATTACTTCTGACATGATTTTTTTGGCTTCCACATCATCTTCTCCCAACAAGCCAACAGCATCGGCACGGCAGCGGGCACAATGCGTCATCGGTTTCAGGTGTTTGGCGATTTTCAGTCGGATTTCGCGCATGGTGAGCATATCGGGCTCCTTCAGGTTTTCGTAAAGCGTATCGGCTACCGGAAACAATGGAATGGCATTCATCAGTTCGGCTCCCAGTTCTTTGGCTTTTTCGGCCACACTTTCAACCAGATGATCGTTGACTCCCGGAATAACAATGGTGTTGATCTTTACTGTAATTCCAAACCGACGTAACATTTTAATGGCGACCAACTGATTTTCGAGTAAAATCGCTGCGGCTGCTTTGCCCACATATCCGCGTTTGCCAAACCGTGCCCATTTATAAATATGCTGTGTTTCTTCCGCATCCAGTCCATTCATGGTGATCGTAACGTGGCTCACTCCCAACTCTGCCAATTCCTCGGCAAAAGGAGCAACGTTCAATCCGTTCGACGAAAGGCACAATATCATTTCAGGAAAATGCTCACGAACCAGGCGCAGGGTGGTCATCGTTTCTGTCGGATTGGCAAACGGATCGCCCGGGCCGGCAATACCAACCACCGACAGGTTTGGCATTTTTTCTTTTAACCTGATCAGATAAGCCAAAGCCAGTTCAGGAGAAAGAACCTCGCTGGTTACGCCGGGACGGCTCTCGTTTACGCAGTCGTAATCGCGCTTGCAATAATTGCATTGAATGTTGCATTTGGGGGCAACAGGTAAATGTACCCTTGCATATTTGCCTTTCGCTTCGATGTTGAAGCACGGATGTTTAGCCCCCCCCAGCCCCCCCACAGGGGGGGAGAAGGAATCGGTATGCACAGTTTTATCTTTTGACATAGTATTCATATTT
>JAUYEQ010000128.1 GCA_030691295.1 Bacteroidota bacterium | reverse complement strand
GCCACACGGGCATGGATTCATGGAGGTAACCAACATAAAACTTGCCGGAAATTCGACCGAAAACTTGGCCCTCGAAATGGTGATCGTCCTATCTTCCAAAGGTTGCCGCATTACTTCGAGAACCTGTCTCTTAAATTCAGGAAGTTCGTCCAGAAATAAAACACCATTGTGCGCCAAACTTATTTCTCCCGGCTGAGGGAAAGCACCTCCACCAACCAAAGCGACATCACTTATTGTATGGTGAGGTGAGCGAAACGGACGTTGGGTCATGAGTGACGTATTGCGATCTATTTTGCCTACCACCGAATGTATTTTGGTCGTTTCCAGGGCTTCGCGTAGGGTAAATGGTGGTAGTATCGTAGGTATTCTTTTAGCTAACATAGTCTTTCCGGCTCCAGGGGGCCCTATCATAATTACATTGTGACCGCCGGCTGCCGCTATTTCGAGGGCACGTTTCACGTTTTCCTGACCTTTCACATCGCTGAAATCGACATCACATTCGTTCACTTTTGTAAGAAATTCCTCGCGGGTATTGACAATGGTTTGTTCCAGAACCAATTCATCGTTAAAAAAGTCGATCACTTCGCGCAGGCTTTCAACACCAAACACCTTTAAAGTATCCACTACGGCAGCTTCGCGTGCATTTTCCTTCGGAAGGATAAACCCTTCAAAACCTTCCTGCCGCGCTTTGATGGCAATTGACAAAGCTCCTTTCACAGGTTGCAGGTTTCCGTCGAGCGACAATTCGCCAACCATCAGGAAACGTGACACCTTGTCGGATTTTATCTGCTCGTTTGCCGCCAGAATGCCGATGGCCAGTGGTAAATCGTAAGCCGAACCTTCCTTGCGTATGTCAGCAGGCGCCATGTTGATCACCACTTTTTTGTGTGGCCATTTGAATTTATTAAGCCGCATTGCTGACTCGATTCGTTGCTGACTTTCCTTTACCGCATTATCGGGTAAGCCAACCATATAAAATTTTATCCCCTGAGAAATTTCTGTTTCGATGGTAATGGTAGTAGCGTCGATACCATGAACTGCACTGGCAAAGGTTTTTATCAGCATGAAATAGTTTTGGATTTATTGTTAGCTAAATGTACGAAGACAGTATCATCTGTACAATAGCTGATTCAATAAAAATTTGAATATCTTGCATACCGTTTAAATGACTTTGTATGCTAACCAAATCAGGCCCGAAAGATCAGATTGAAAATGAAAACGAGATTTCAGAGTTGCCTCCTGTGACTAATCAGGAATTCAAACCTGTTTCCAAATCTCAGATCACCATTCAGGAAGTAACCAATAAAAAACAACTGCACCAGTTTATTCATCTTCCGGCAGAAATTCATAAAAACCATTCCAACTGGGTTCCCCCGATATACATGGACGAACAGGAGTTTTTCAATCCGAAGAAAAACAAATCGTTCCAATCGTGCGACACGATTCTACTGCTGGCCAGCAAAGGGGAAAAAGTAGTTGGCCGGATTATGGGAATCATTCATCGGAAATACAATGCCGACCACAACGAAAAACATGCACGGTTCGCTTTTTTCGAAACATGGAATGACGCGGAAGTTGCTGCAGAACTGCTACATTTTGTCGAAAACTGGGGCAGGGAAAAGGGGATGGAGAAGCTGATTGGTCCACTTGCATTTTCGGACAAAGATCCGCAGGGGTTTCTGATTGAGGGGTTTGATGAACCAGTGGTAATTGCTTCCAACTGCAATTTCCCCTATCAGGTTGATTTACTGGAACAAAATAGCTATTCCAAAGAAATGGATCTGGTAGTCTATCGGATTAAAATCCCCAACCCTATTCCTGAATTTTACCTGAAGATTCAGGAACGTGCCATTCGGATGAACAAAACCGTGCGCGTTTTGGAATTCACTTCCCGCCGAAAAGTCAAACCATACATTCATCCGGTACTTCATTTACTGAACCGGACTTTTACTGAAATCTTCGGATTTGTGCCTTTTACAGAAGCAGAAATGGACGACTTTGCCAACCGTTATCTTTTTCTGATCAATCCCCGTTTTATCAAGATTGTGGTAAATCAACAGAATGAAGTAGTTGCTTTTGTAATTGGTATGTCGCATATTGGCGACGGAATAAAAAAAGCAAAAGGATATCTGTTCCCTTTTGGCATTTTTCAAATTTTCCGGACGGCCAGAAAGTCAAAACAGTTGAACCTTTTGCTTGGCGGAATTGATCCTGAATACCGGGGAAAAGGACTGGATGCGATGATGGGTGTAAAGATGCTGGAATCGGCGATTGCTCTTGGAAAAACTACCCTTGATTCGCATCTTGAACTCGAACACAACACCGCTGTAAGAGGCGAAATGGAACGGATGGGAGGCAAAGTTTACAAACGGTTCAGGATATTTGGAAAAACTCTCACAGATCAGGGTTCAGATTCCTTAGTTTCAGAGGCAGCTTATCAAAAACCAGCTGATAGGAATGGTCGATCAGTTCTAAAATAAGCTTTTGGCTTAGCGAACCATCCATCATTATCGTGTTCCAGTGGGCTTTGTGCATGTGATAGCCAGGCTGAATGGCCGGATACATTTCACGAAGTTCGATGGCACGTTGCGGGTCGCATTTCAGGTTTAGTGACCATTCGCCATCGAGATTTGTGAGCGCAAACATTTTGCCCATCACTTTAAAAACCAGTGTAACTTCATCGAACGGGAATTCCTCGATAACTCCCGGTTTCGAAATACAATATTCCCTGAATTCTTCGATGTTCATAACAAAAATTAGTAGGTTTTATACTCCTGAATAAGCGCTGAAGCCTCCGTCAACAGGAATAATTGCGCCTGTAATAAAACTTGCCGCATCGGAACAAAGGAACTGAACCAACCCGTTCAATTCGGTGATGTCGCCAAAACGGCCCATCGGTGTTTTGTCCATAATTTTTTTGCTTCGTTCGGTATATGAACCATCCGGATTAATCAGCAAATCGCGGTTCTGATCGCCTATAAAAAATCCCGGTGCGATGGCATTCACCCGTAATCCTTCGCCAAATTTTTGTGCCAATTCGGTTGCCAGCCATTGGGTGAAAATATTCATACCGGTTTTGGCAACCGAATAACCCGGAACACGGGTAATTGCGGAATAGGTGGCCATTGACGAAATGTTGATAATACTTCCTTTGCCGCTTTTGGCCATCACTTCGCCAAAAACCAAACATGGGTAAACCGTACCGTTTTGGTTAAGATCCAATACTTTTTCCCATGCCTCAGTATCCATGTCGAAAATAGTTTGGTCGGGTCGGATGTTCGCTCCGGAAATGTTTCCTCCGGCGCAATTCACCAGAATATCAATGCTTCCCCATTTATCCAGGATTTGAGTACGGGCTTTTTTAAGTTCTTCCATTTCAACCACATTGCTGACCACGGCCATGGCTTCGCCGCCCAGCAGAGCTATTTCTGCAGCACGGGCTTCAATACTATCAGGAGTGCGGCCAAGCACAACTACCTTCACGCCTAAAAGAGCAAGGCTTTGTGCAATACTTCCGCCCAATACGCCCCCACCACCAGTGATCACGGCCACTTTGCCCGCTAAATTAAAATTTATGATGCTCATTTTACTCTCAGTTTAGAATTACGTCTGTTACCAGAACTAACGAAAAAGCGCGTGCAACAGTTCTCCCATCCATAACAAGTGTAGATGCACCTTGTTTTCAATTTCATATAAAAGTAACTTAGCACGACCGTTTCCCATCGATGTCCTTGAAATCGATTTCAAATGTTTCACCGTTAAAAAGCGTAATCGTTGCGCCTAAAGCCGAATATTCAGGCGTAATATCCACGATTTTAATATCCTTTATTGGCGACAATTCTTCTTCCGTCCATTCCTGATTATCCATTCGGTGAATCATCACACTGATCATCAGTTCCATCGGCGGATTTTTGGCCATTCTCTTCTTGTATGCAAAAATCACGGTACTTTCATCGGCCTCGGCATTTCGGTTGGTATGCACCATGCTGTCCTGCTTGTCCCAGCCATGATAGGTAATCAACGCAATTCTTCTTCCTGAAATGGACGCTGTCATCACCTTCTTGCCACCCACTTCAAACTGATTAATTGTAGCTTTTTTGCCATCAATATGCGGCATCCCGAAATGACCGAGCGTCAATTCATATTCAAAAGCCAGCCGTGAACGGTCAACACGGATTACTCCTCCCGGAATGGTAATTTCGGCCAAATCGATGATATACCCCACCCCATTGTTTGGCGGACGGCGCATGATGGCCTGCCGGTAAAGTACATCTTTCCGCACACCGTTGAAAAACATGCTTTGCGAAATTGTAAACGAACGGTTTTTTTCTGAATCGTTTTCCACCGCTTTACCCGTAAGATAAAAGTTCACATCATCGCCCCGCAAGTCTCTCGGGTCCTGACTGCGGAAACTATATTCCATCGAGGTTCCTCCCTGTGGGTTGAGGTCTTCCCATGGGAAATGCGTGTTGTAAATAAGTTTGGAATAATTCGGATCGTCGTAGTAAACCTTCCCCGGAATAATCTCGGAAGTACCCGTTTTTCCATGATTCACAAGCACCAATCCCGGACTTTCGAGAACGACCTTGTGCGATTGCTCTCCGAGTGTTTCCCAGTCACCTTCATTTTCTTTGGCTGTCCAGAACGGCGAATCGTCGGGCAAAGCCAGACAAATAAATGGCAGGAACATCAGGAAAGGACTGGCGGCACAACTGTAGTTTTGCACCATATATTCCTTTTGCCCGTAAAAACCGAGGCTGGGAATGTCGTTGTCATAAAATTCTTCGCGGGTCACAAACTGTAGCAACGAACCTGAACAGAGCCTCCGCGCCCAACCTGCATCCACCAATGTTTTGTCCTTCAGCATAAAGGCAACGGGGAACGCTCCTGAAACCCAGGTCCGGTAGCAAATACTTCTCGACCACATGTTGATGGATCCATCCCTTCCGAAAAAGCTGGTGAGCGATTCCATTAATTTCTGGGCCGATTTTTCAATGATGGCGGCTACTTCAGGGTAATATTCATCGCCAAAGGTTCGGTTCCAGATGGTTGTATAAA
>JAUYEQ010000115.1 GCA_030691295.1 Bacteroidota bacterium | reverse complement strand
ATGATTTATGATGAAACCCTGAAGAATGATTTTTCGGTTCGTCGTGTGGAAGTAATAGTAAGAAACTACAACGAAGACAGCTCAAGTTTTACTCCTGAAGAAAAAGCAGTAAAGCCAAAATTCCCCAGTGAATACGTAGATTTAAATAACCATCTCAGCAAATTTTTCAATGCAAAAATTGACTTCAGGATGGATCAGGGTGGAAAAGGAAAAATTGTAATTCCTTTTGGTTCAACAAAAGATCTGGAACGAATTTTAGGAATCCTCGACAAAATAAATGTATAAAAAAAATCAACCGGCGCCGGTAAGGCATTTTACCATCTGTTTTCTTGCAATCCTGTTTTTCGCAACAGGATTTTCTGCCTTTGGACAGAAAGCGACCAATGATACGATCGTAAATAAAGAGTCTGGGAAAATCCATTCGCCAAGAAAAGCAACAATTTATTCGGCTGTATTGCCTGGGCTTGGTCAGATTTACAACCGGAAATACTGGAAAGTTCCGATTGTTTATGGCGGGTTTGCCGCATTAGGATACTTTATTAACTTTAACAACGAAGAATACGTCAAGTACAGGCAGGCATATTCTGATATTATTGATGATGATCCAAATACAATTTCATACACACGCCTGACTGTTAATCCGGGGTTTCTGGAGCCTGATAAGATTAGTCAGTTTACTGAACGTTTGAGAAGTGCAAAAGATTATTGGAGGCGAAACAGGGATTTGGTTGTAATCGGTACCGTTGTTTTTTATGCAGTAAATATTATCGATGCGAGCGTTGATGCCCACTTTTTCAACTTCGATATCAGCGACGATTTAACGATGAACTGGACGCCTGGGCAAATAATGTGTATGGATAATAAAATGATTGGGATACATTGCAGAATTACATTTTAAATTCTAACTAAAAGAATAAGATATGAGAATATTGCAAATAGCAGTTTTACTACTAGCAATAACCGGAATTAGCGCTTCGGCCACCGGAACAAAAAAAGAGAATATTTTAAGAGTTTGTACAATTGGTGTTGCATCACTTGACACGCTGAACGGATATGAAAAATATTATGAAATTCCTGACGAAAACTTAAATAAATATTTTTCAGACAAACTCGACAGTATGCTGAACAGTTGGTATGTTCAAAACGTATTTCTCCTCGACAGTACGCAACTTGCCGAAGCCGACACCCTAAGACAAATCCTTCCTGACTCGGTTTACATCCAAAGGCTTCAATCAATGCAATCTGCAGTTAGTCTTTCCTATAATTCTACTGTGAAAAGTTACATTGCCATGTACACTAACCGTAATCATAAACAGGTATCGGTAATGCTTGGCCTTGCTAATTATTATTTTCCAATGTTTGAAGAAGCATTGGCCAAATATGGTTTGCCAATGGAATTAAAATATCTCCCCATTATTGAGTCAGCCTTGAATCCCGGAGCAAATTCAAGTGCAAGCGCTGTCGGACTATGGCAGTTTATGTACCCGACCGGGAAAATGTACAAGCTCGAAATCGGCACATTTGTAGATGAACGCCGCGACCCTTTAAAAGCAACTGATGCAGCAGTAAGGTATTTGCGTGATCTGTACAATATATACAACGACTGGCACCTTGTAATTGCTGCCTACAATTGCGGTCCCGGAAACGTTAACAAAGCAATAAAACGATCGGGAAATGCGCGCGACTACTGGAAAATTTATTACAATTTGCCAAAAGAAACACGTGGTTATGTACCTGCCTTTATCGCTGCAAATTATGTGATGAATTTTTATCAGAATCACAATATTTATCCGCTATTACCCGAATTCCCGATTATTACCGACACCATCATGGTGAATGAATACCTTCACTTCGACCAAATTTCGGAAGTCATCGGAATATCTATGGCGCAAATACGTACCCTTAATCCACAATACCGCCGCGATATTATTCCGGCCAGCAAAGCAAAAGCGTACAGTCTTGTTTTACCTCAGGATGAAATTTCAACTTATCTGGAAAATGAATTGACCATTCGCAATCATCGGAGAAACGAATTCTTTCCCAACAACGAAATTGTTAATCCTCAAATCAAGTATGTAAGTGTTGAATCGGGCGATTTTAAAGGACGCGACAAGGTAATTTATACCGTTAAATCAGGTGATAATCTTGGCGCTATTTCAGCCTGGTTCCGGGTTCGGGTTTCCGACATTCAATATTGGAATAAATTACGTAAGAATTTCATAAAAGCCGGACAAAAATTAACCATCTATGTTACTGAAGGACAGGGAGAGTATTATAGCCATCTGAATAAAATGAGTCAAGCAGAGAAACAGAAATCACTCAGCAAAAAGCCTACTTTTTCTTCAACGGCAAATAAAGTTGCAACCAGCTCAACAGAAAAGAATTCAACTGTTGCCTCCCAAAATAACGGACCAGATTCAGATTTTGTATATTACACGGTACGCAAAGGTGACAACTTATGGACAATTGCACGTAAATTTTCAGGAATATCAAATCATGATATCATGAAAATTAATAATATAAAGGCTGCAGAAAGTCTGAAGGTTGGTCAAAAACTGAAGATCATGCCAAAAACCTGATAAGTAATTTCGAAACAACTGAACACGAATGAGTTTTTTATATCCGGTTTTTCTTTTTGCATTGCTCGCCCTGGCAATTCCAGTTATTATCCATCTGTTTAATTTCAGGAGGTATAAAACACTGTATTTCAGCAATGTTACCCTGTTGAAATTAATCAAAAAGGAATCGAGGAAAAAATCACAAATAAAGCAGTTGATAATTTTAACTGCACGTTTACTGGCAATTGCTTCGCTGGTATTTGCATTTAGCCGGCCTTATATTCCGTTGAATAACAGGACTCAGCAAGCTGCCCGCCAAATTGTGGCCATTTATATCGACAATACTTTCAGTATGAAAAACGTGAACGAGAAAGGCCAGATTCTCGAACAGGCAAAGCTGAAAGCCATTGAAATTGCAAATTCATATCAGGCCGGAACTCAATATCTAATCCTGACCAGCGATTTGCTTCCCCAACATCAGTTTCTCTTAAGCAAAGAGCAATTCTATCAGCAGGTTACAGAAATCAAAGAAAGCACACGGTCGCCAAAATTTACTGAAATTTACGCACAGGTAATCCGTTCAATATCAGGAACAACAAAAAAATCAGACAAAATATTCTATTATTTATCCGATTTCCAGAAGAATAGTATTGATTTTGAGACCCTCAAAACAGATTCGGCTATATGGACTTATTTGTTGCCTTTCGCTTCTGATAAAACCAACAACCTCCTTATCGATTCGTGTTGGTTTGAAGTTCCCGGCCGTAAAATCGGTCAGCAGGAAAAATTGTTTGTCCGACTGAAAAACCTGTCAGAGCAAGCTTATCAAAACATCCCGGTTCGATTGACAATTAACGATTCATTGCGTGCCATTTCAAATATCAGTATCACCGGTCAGCAGGAAACAATCGTTGAACTCAATTATACCAATAACTCTCAGGGAATTCAGTTGTGCAAAGTGGAACTTGATGATTATCCGATAATTTATGACAATTCGTATTTCATGAGCTATAAAGTGAGGGGCCAAATTAAAGCATTGGGTATTTTCAACCCGTTGAACAACAGTTCGGGATACCTGAAAGCGTTGTTTGCAGGCGACGAACTGATTGCATACGATGAATTTCCTGAAAATAATGTTCAAATTGCCCAGTTAAGGAATTTCCAATGCATCTTCATGATCAGTAACCAGAAAATAAGTTCAGGATTGAAAAGTGAGCTCATTTCGTTTGTTGAACAAGGAGGCTCGCTGGTACTTTTCCCAAACAGAACCAGCAACTTCGACGATTACAATTCACTGCTGGCCAGTTTGAACGGCAATACGGTCACTTCATTCGACACTTCTTCGATGAGTATCTCGGAAATAAATTACGTTCATGCCTTGTACAAAGAAGTTTTCAAAAAGCAGGAAGCAAATGCTGATTTGCCAGTAATACATGGATTTCTGCGATTTTCGGAGCAAATTCAAAAAATTGAAACTCCACTGCTAAAATTCAGGAATGGGAAAAATGCACTGAGCACATACCGGTTTGGAAATGGAAATGTGTATTCATCGGCAATTCCGATTGATAAAAGTAATTTCAACTTCATTCGGCACGTAGTTTTTGTGCCAACTGTTTATAACATGGTTTTGAACAGCGAAGAGCCTCAAAAATATGCCTATTCAATGGAAATTGATGAACCTGTCGTTCTGAACCAAACCCAACTTCCGGATGAGTTGAAATTGATTGACCTGGAAACAAAAGAGGAATTTAGGGTTTCGGCCCGAAATTCAGGAATAGGACACAAACAACTGAATTTAAATGATTTAATTGACGGAGCAGGACATTATTTAATCACCGTCGGAGATGAAACCATCCAGTCGGTGTCGTATAATTTCCCGAGAAAGGAGTCGATTCCTGAATTTTACACAAACGAAATCATTCAGGATCAGATTGATGACAATAACCTGAAGCAAATTCAGGTGATTGCTGCAATTGAAGGACAATTCAGCGAAATACTTCAGGATTTAAACAACGGGAAACAACTCTGGAAATTATTTGTAATGCTGGCGATTTTTTTCCTGCTTTGCGAAATGGCGGTTATCAGGTTCTGGAAATAATTATTTGGAAAGAGGCAGAGTAAAAGAAAATACTGATCCTTTTCCGGGAGTACTTTCAACCCAAATTTTCCCATTATTTTTCACTACAAATTCCTGGCACAAAACCAATCCAAGACCAGATCCGGGTTCACCTTCAGTTCCATGTGTGGCGGAATTATTTTCAATGCTGAAGAGTTTTCCGATCGAGCCTGAAGGTATTCCAACACCATTGTCAATTACATCAATTTGAACGTACGAATCTGTTGAAAAGGCTTTTATCATGATTAATGAACCTTTTGGCGAGAATTTAACGGCATTGAAAATCAAATTACGAAATACAGTAGCAACCATATCTTTATCAGCATAAACCATCAAATTATTCTCTGTTTCAATTTCCAAACGTTGGGCTTTATCGATCAAATTCAAATCGACCAATGCTTTTACATTTTCAATAATCTCTATCAGTTGAAAATTGGTTTTAAATACATGGATCCGTTTCGTTTGTGACCGTGTCCAAAGTAAAAGGTTTTGAAGCAAATTAAATCCGTTTTCAGAAGCGCTGTTTAAATCAGAAATAATTTGTTTCAGTTCTTCTTCCGAAAACAATTTCAGATCGCTCTTTAACAAACTGGTATAACTCACCAGAACACTAAACGGGTTTTTTAAATCGTGTGCAATAATAGAGAAAAACTTGTCTTTCGAAATATTCAATTCACGAAGTTCAACCGATTTACTTTTGAGTTCAGTAGCGAGCCTTTTCTCTTTATAAAACAGATAGAAAAGAGCCACAAACAACCCAGCCACCAGAAGAGCAATTGTAACCAGGTATATCTGGATCAATCGGGCAGAATGGATACTGTCAAGCTGCAGCGATTCAGCCCGAAAATAATATTC
>JAUYEQ010000109.1 GCA_030691295.1 Bacteroidota bacterium | reverse complement strand
CGGCAAAGATATGTATATCATCTTATTTCCAAATCTTTTTAGCACATGTGTGGGGCGAAATCATGTTAATAATAATTAACAAACGCCATGGTTCGACCAAAAACCTTGACAATTAACAGCGATATGGATAAATGTATTTTTCAACCTTTGGGAAATGCTATCTTTGTCGAAAATTTAATCAGCATAAAAAATGGAAAGAAAAGTCAGGGTACGTTTTGCCCCAAGTCCCACTGGACCGCTTCACATGGGTGGTGTGCGCACTGCTTTGTTTAATTATTTGTTTGCAAAAAAGCATGGGGGCGACTTCCTTCTGCGCATTGAAGATACCGATCAGAACCGATATGTTCCGGGAGCCGAAGAATACATCATCGAATCGCTGAAATGGTGTGGTTTGGTGCCTGACGAGGGCGTGGGTTTTGGCGGCAGTTTTGGACCATACAGGCAGAGCGAACGCAAACCGATGTACAAAAAATATGCTGATTCACTGATTGAGAACGGTTTTGCTTATTGTTCATTTGATTCTGCGGAAGAGCTGGATGAACTTCGCAAACAGGCTGAAGCCGGTAAACAGGTTTTTTCGTACGATTTACATACCCGCAACGGGCTAAAAAATTCGCTCACCCTTTCTCCGGAAGAGGTTCAGGAGAGATTGCAAAGTGGTGAACAATACGTGATCAGGTTTAAAATGCCCGAAAATCGCGAAATTGTTGATGAAGATTTGATTCGCGGCCGCGTGTCGTTCAATACCAATCAGCTCGATGACAAAGTTTTGTTTAAGTCTGACGGAATGCCAACCTACCATTTGGCCAATGTGGTGGACGATCACCTGATGCAAATTACGCATGTGATCCGTGGCGAAGAATGGCTACCCTCCATGCCGCTTCATATTTTGTTGTACGAAGCGCTTGGAATTTCAGAAACACGGCCAAAGTTTTCGCACCTTCCGTTAATCCTGAAACCGGAAGGAAAAGGCAAACTGAGCAAACGCGATGGCGATAAATTGGGTTTCCCGGTTTTCCCATTGCTTTGGAAAGATCCTGAAACGGGCGATATTTCAAGAAGTTACCGCGAGGATGGTTATTTTCCTGAAGCTTTCATCAATATGCTGGCATTGTTGGGCTGGAATCCCGGAACCGAACAGGAGTTTTTCTCGATGGACGAACTGATTGAAAGTTTTGACCTGACCCGGGTGGTAAAATCAGGTGCACGTTTCGATCCGGAGAAAGCCAAATGGTTCAACCGCCATTATATGCAACAGAAAACACCTGCACAACTTTCTCAATTGTTTTTACCTATCCTGAAGGAAAAAGGAATAACTCCGGATTTGCAGCAACTCGAACGGATCGTTGGAATGATTCAGGAACGTTGCGAATTTGTAAAAGACATCTGGACACAGGCGCATTTCTTTTTTCAGGCTCCGGAAAGCTACGACGAAAAAACCGTAAAATCGAAATGGAAAGCCGATACCAGCGAAAAGTTGCAGGCTATTTCTGAACTTTTTGCAACCGTTTCAGAATGGAAAGCCGAATCGATCAAAGAAAGTTTCTCGGCATTTATGACTGCCAAAGAATGGGGTTTTGGAGCGGTAATGGTTCCTGTCCGTTTGGCTTTGGTGGGTGGAAGCAGCGGTCCCGACCTTTTCGAAATCTGTGAAATGATTGGAAAAGAGGAAACGATTGGAAGGATTGCAAAGGCTTGCGAGAAAATTGTTTTGAATTAGTGTGTTGATATTCTTATCTTTGGAGAAAATAAAATGCCATGAGAGCAATTGAAATCATCTCAGAAGTTGAAGAAGAGACGCTTTGGTTAAATTCAATTTCATGGAATCCCGCTTTCGATTTTTTAAGTGAACCTTCGGAAGATATTTATTCACAGAAGGATAGGGAGCCATTCGATGATTAAGAACAAAATAGTACTTGTTCCTTTTTGTTCCATTTCTGTCCGTCGGCTAAAGCCAGACGGCAAAGGATATGCAATGAAAGAGAGAGAATATTGATCGGAGCGATATCCTTTGCCGTCTCCATTTATGGGACGGATCATATAATTTCCAAATTGTTTGGGCTTTAGCCCTGATGTTTTTTACACCACCTTCAAATCAACACCCAACAACAACAGAATAATCAGCGTCAAGCCAAGTACAATGCGGTACCAGCCGAATACTTTGAATCCGTGTTTTTGCAGGAAGGTGATAAATGTTTTTATGGCGATCATGGCAACCACGAAGGCGACAATGTTCCCAATAATCAAAAGGTCAATATTTTCGGCAGTAATGTGTTTGTAGTCTTTCAGTAGTTTGTAGGCCGAAGCGGCAGCCATGGTTGGAACTGCCAGAAAGAATGAGAACTCTGCCGCATTTTTCCTGCTAAGTTTTTGCTGCATCCCGCCAATGATTGTTGCTGCCGAGCGCGACACTCCGGGAATCATTGCAATACATTGCCAGAATCCAATTTTCAGTGCGGTTGGGTAGGTTATTTCCTGATTTTCGTTTTCCTGTTTGAACCATTTATCGACAAACAACAGAAGTATTCCTCCTAAAAGCAGCATCACGGCCACTACCATTACGTTTTCAAGCAAACTGTCGATAAAATCACCTGCCAGAAATCCGATGAATGCAGCCGGAAGAAAGGCAACAAAAAGCTTTTGATAGAAAGTCCAGCTTTGCAGGAACCGTTTCCAGTATAGAACAACCACAGAAAGGATGGCGCCAAACTGAATATTTACAGTGAAAGCTTTGGTGAACTCGTCAATTTCCATTCCCAGTAAGGCTTGCGAAATTATCATGTGACCGGTGGAAGATATGGGCAGAAATTCGGTAATTCCTTCTACAACGGCAATTACAATGGCTTCGAATAATGTCATAAATCAATATTTTTTCGGGCGTAAAAATAGGTTTTTCCTTCACTAAGGCTGTCGAAATTGTAGATTTCTTTTCCTATGTGGATTCTGTAAAAAGCGAGCATGGAAATGTCACCGGCACAAAACAGCGAATGCAGGCACATCACGCTAAGGAAAAAGTACATCAGTTGGCCATTGTAAAATTGCATAATACCAAGCAGACAAATCAGTTTTACAACTATAAACGGAGTTAGGGCAACAAGGTGGAAAGCACGGGGAGCAATCACCTGCCGATCGGCCATGGCGTAAAAAATGAATTTTTTCAGGATAAGGCCAAAGGATATTTTTCGGGCCCCGGTGGCAAGATACGCCAATGCATGTAACATTTCATGAATGACGATAAGGGCTGAAAGAGAAAACAACAGCGACCAGCCAATGGTGACATTCAGTTCATGATTTCCTTTGATAGAGAAGATAATTCCACGGGTGAAGATAAATGTAAATACCATCATCATTATCACCTGATAAACTGAATAAATCCGGATAATGGTTTTCTCTTTTGTGATTTGTTCTACAACAAATTCGCGCAGATGTTGATGCGAAACTTCTTTCAAAAGTTCAAATTCGTTTTCGTTCTGCAAATCTTCTGGAGTCAGCTTACTTCTCATGCACTATTTGTTTTGGATAATCAGAGTCAAAGCTTTCAGGTTGATTAATCTAATCAGGAAAGCGAACAAAGCGCTGACCGAAATCATGACAAAATAGCCAAGAACCCAATTGCTGATTTGCTTGCTGAGGGTTCCGGCCAGAAAAACGAAACCTGCAAAAAGAATCAATTTCCCGATCACCCGATAGTTGATGGTCAATTTCAGGAATATAACAGCAAGTATTGTTTGTGACAAAGCGGTGAAAAGTTGGGTAGCCAGACTTGCCCAAGCCGATCCGTATGCCTGCATGTGCGGGATCAGGATTAAATTAAGGCTGACATTAATTCCCATTCCGGCAAGAGCCATCCAGTTTAATTGCCGGATACTTCCGTTGGCCGTGAGGAGCGTGCCAAATATGTAGGTGGTTGCAATGCCCAGAAAACTAATCATTAACAACCTGAATATTGACGCTGATAATTCGGGGTGGCTGTATCTCAATAGTGACATGATTTCAAGATCATAAAATCCGGATGACATACTGAGAACAATTGCAGGAACAAAAAGCAGCAAAAATGAAAACTGAACCATCGAACCAATTTCCTCTTTTTGTTTGATCATCCGGGCAAAAATGGGCAGCAATAATCCGGCAAATAAAACGCCGAACATCGAAGCGGCATCGAACAGGCGAAAGGCATGGGCATAAATTCCGGCCTGCTCTTTTCCGTCGGGCAACAAACGTTCCAGCATCACCGAGTCGATGCGGTTGTAGAACGACATCAGCAAAATTAGCAATGCGTAAGGATAGCTTTTTTTCAGGAAAACCATGAAAAACCTGCGATCGAACTGCAATTTGAGTTTGCCTGTACGGGCCAGCACTACAGCGAAAGTAATCAGGCTTGTAATCAGATAGGCGGCCGTCTGTGCATAAACGAACCATTCGATTCGGAAAGCGTGACCGGTAATGTTGGTAAATAAAAGTACCGAGCAAATGGCAATCATTAGTGTCCGATCGAGTACAGAGAGCAAACTGTCGGTGCGGAACAAGTGTAATCCGCTGATATTTGATCGCAGATAAAAAGTGAAAGATATCAGGAATTGGTTAAATATCAAGAAAAACAACAGATGAAGCTGGACGTCTTTGTAGCCGATTACCAGGGCTATAACAATGCTAATGACCGCATAAATTCCGGCAAGCAGAAATTTTAAGCCGACAATATTG
>JAUYEQ010000103.1 GCA_030691295.1 Bacteroidota bacterium | reverse complement strand
TCATACATCTTTAACGAATTGCCAGAAAACAAAGACTTGGGTGATGTGAAAATATTAAGTTGACCTGATTTCGATGATTTTTTAAACATTTTTTGCTCTTTTTATTATGAAAGCAAGATACATAAAACAATTTAAATATATAAGCAAATATCTGATTATTAATAATTTAAAAACACAAATCACTTTTCGGAGTGGACTCAACAATTAAAAATTCGCTGTTTGATTCGTTTGTGCTTGTGTTACGCGGGGTATAACACATTGCAAAATATTCTTTCCCCAACGATTCGGTAGGATAAATTACAGCGACATCCGACGATTGAGTCCGGTAATTTAAAGCATAAACATTCACCGGATTGGTTTTCGAGACAAGGTGTATTCCCTTGCCTTCATGGATTTCAGACCCCATTGATTCCAGTAAATTAAAATCAATTTGAACTGAAATCGAATTATTGGCTTCTACTGAATAGTTGCCGCCTATTGGTATTTCATTCGGGCCATAGGTAAGCGTAAAGTCAGCCCCAAACCGCGATGTAACAGTAATTTCAAGATAATGAAGCGGATGGTTGCTCCGGTTCTGCATAAAACCAAACCAAAAATCAGTTCCTTCTGTTGAATAATGGCATGGATCCAGCGATTCATCAGCCGCCAAAAAGGATGGCCACAAAAAGGAAATAAACAGTATCGTTGAAAAAATTATGCCTTTCATTTTGTATTTCAAAATTGATATTCAATATTGTAGAGACAGGGCATGCCCTGTCTTTGAAGTTAGACAGGGCATGCCCTGTCTCTATACCTAAACCTCCACCCGTTTATTTTGCCGGGTGTACCAAATAAATCCCGATACATTTTCGTAACCGCAATTTTTCAGTTCACGAATGTACGAACGCAATTGGGATTTGTATTTATCCGACTCCATTTCTCCTGATTTATAATCGACTACCACTACCCCATCCTCATCAATCATGATACGGTCAGGTCGTTTTAGGCCGTTTGCACCGGTCAGGATATTTCGTTCGTTTACAACGCGGTAGGTTCCATCAAACCAAGACTTTACTTCCTGATCGTTCAGCATTTCCAGCAATTCAGCTTTCATCTCTTCGGTTTTATCGGCGCCAATTTTGCCTTCCGTCTCAATCTTTTTTACCGCTTTGTCCAGATCGCCGGTAGTTTCAATCAACGAAAGAATTTCATGAATCAGTTTTCCTTTGTTAATACCGCTTTGTACTTTATCGTCCCGGGTAAAAAAATCTTCGCCCCGTTTTTTAATGTTCAGGAATTTCCGGAAATCGGCAAATTCAAATTCCGAAAGCCTGACATCCTTCACCGATTTACCAGTCTTCTTTTTCTCTTCAGAAACGGTTATTTCGCCGATTTCAAACAATTGTTTTTCAGTATCGTAACTTTCAGCGAACTGAATAGATTCCTCATTTGTGAGGCCACACGAACCCATCACGGCTTGCTTGTCCAAAGCCTGTTTCAGCAAATCGCCCACAGAGGTAAGTTTGCTGGACGAGAAACTTGCCCACACCCACAAAGCCGCTTTTGCACGCGTGAAAACCACGTACATCAGGTTCAGGTTGTCTATGTAAGTATTGAATTTCTCGGTGAAAAATTCTCGGTAAAAGATGGAATTTCCAACATCTGATTTGTATCGCACCGGTACCAGTTCCATGTCGCTGAAAGGCGCAACTTCCGGCTTGCACCAAAGCAATGGCGCACGATCGGGGGTTGCCGGCGGGTGAATCGACCAATTGAAAAACGGTACAAACACATGGGTAAATTCAAGCCCTTTCGACTTGTGAATTGTCAGCACAGTTATGGCATCAATGCTGTCGGAAACCGGAATAGTGAACCGATCGCCATTTTGCTTCCACCAGTTAAGGAAACTGGTAAGTTCCGACGCCTGTGTGCGTTCGAATACCGAAATCTGATCGACAAACGCCTGTAAATACGCCAGTTCATCGGTCAGACTGAAAAGGTTAAACTTTTCGCATATACTGTAAATAATCTCCGGAATCGGCTTCCCGGCAATCAGTTCCTGAAATGATTTGCCTGCAATAAACTGCAACAATTCATTCTCCGGATCATCCATTTCCTCAAACTGCTGATAAATGTTTGGTTGGTAGGTTGCTCCCCATACAGAACTCCCTTCGACTGCTTCGCGCTCAGGGAGCG
>JAUYEQ010000101.1 GCA_030691295.1 Bacteroidota bacterium | reverse complement strand
ACAATACGGGCTTGAAAAATCCACCTTCGTCTTAATTCAGGATTTTATCATTTATGCCTGTTTTGGAACTGCAAAAAATGATTGGTTGATCAGGGGATTCTTGATTCAGAATGACTCGACAGTCTAAATTCGTTCAAATTATTTCTTCTTTCCCGCCTTTAATTCCAGACTAACAAAAACCGGCTGATGGTCTGATGGGTAGCGTTGATCTTTTGAGTCGGTGAGCACAGCATACCGTTTTACTTCGATGTCATCACTTACAAAAACATAATCGATGCGGTCTTTCATCGGAGCATCGAACTTAAACGCATTGAAAGTTCCTTCCGGGCCATAAGGTGGTTTTTTGCTGATTTCACGTGAATCTTTCAGTTCTCCGGTAATTAACGAAATCGGTTCTTTGTCAGGTGTCAGGTTAAAGTCGCCCATCAAAATTACCGGTAATTTATCGGTATTTAATTCTTTGATCTTCCGGAGAATGAGTTTCGCAGACTCGCTTCGTGCTTTGTTGCCAACGTGATCGAAATGTGTATTTAAAACAATGAACTTGCCGCCGGTTTTGTGCTCTTTCAGTATAATCCATGTACATACCCGATTACATGCTGCATCCCAGCCCATACCTGGTTTTTCAGGCGTTTCGGACAACCAGAATCCACCTTGTTTCAGCGCTTTGAATTTCTCGGAATCATAGAAAATAGGAGAGTATTCGCCAGCTTTTTCGCCGTCATCGCGTCCAACGCCCACCCATTTCATCTTTGGCAAATCGGCCTGAATATCTTCAATCTGACCAATAAAGGCCTCCTGAAGTCCAAATATTTCAGCCTGATGAAAATCGAGCAAAGCACTCACCTGACTGCTCCGGTTTGGCCAGGCATTTACCCCGTCAGACGGAGTGTTCATACGAATATTGTAGGTCATTACGCGAAGGTTTTGAGCCATTGCCAGATTGCAGGTCAACATTAATAGGATAAAAGTAATACGTTTCATTCGGTACAAAAATTATAGGTTGGGTAATTGCAGGGTTCGTTGCCGGTTTTTATCACCGTAACCCGTTGTTCAGTTCCGTTTTTCAGGATAAAAGAGTAGCAGAAATCAACAATTTCGTTGAAGTTCGCAGTCATTGGTTTACCGGCAATTTCGTGTGCCGAATTGCAATAAGTATAAAGCCAGAAGGGAGTTTCGGTTTCTCTGAGCTTTGCAGCAATTGTGTTCGCCCCGTGTAAAATCAGATAGCCGGGCTGATTTTCCTTGCAGTAATGGTGCGATGCCGATGCATAAGGAACCAGATTGTCACAGGTTCCGTGAAAAAGCAGCGATGGAACAGCTGATTCTTTAAAAATACGAGATGTATCCGGAATTGCACCGGCCATCGAGATAACTCCGGCATACGAAACCGAACCGCTGTCGAGCCCATAGCAGTAGGGAGGTTGGTAAGCAGCGTTCAGCACTGCTTCGGCGCCGGCGCTGCTACCCGAAAGAATTATTTTTTGCGGATTGATTCCCATTTTATCCCGTTGCTGAATCATGAAAAAAGTGGCATCCTGAATATCTTCCACTGCTTTGTGGAAAGTATTCAATTTGTCAACAGCTGGACAATCGCAGCCAAAAGCGGTTTCTGTTCCTTTTCGGGTTAAGCGGTATGTTATGGAAGCGGCCACATAGCCACGTCTGGCAAGCTTACTGCAAAATTCCTGAATGCCTTTTTCATCGCGTTTTCCTCCTGAAAAACCACCGCCATGTACATAAATTATCAGCGGTCGGTTTGCCTGATTTTCGAACGCCGGAAAGTAGGCATCAAGATCGAGCGACTGTCCATCTTTGAAGGCATAAGTATAAGTTTCAATTCTGACCGAATCGGTAATTTCATCTTTGTAACGTTCCTGTGCGGAAATATTCAGGCTGAAAAAAAGAATGGGAAGGGTGATTCTCAGAAAAAATGACGAATGCTTCATGAAGGTTAAATTGTGGTGTATGTTTTTATTGAAAAACTGGTTAAATTTATGAAAAAATTAACGCCATGGCAATTATTACCAGCAGAACCAATGAAAATGGCAGGATCGTCATCAATTATGAACGCTGCAACTCGTGCGGACTTTGCGTAAAAGTATGCAAAGATTTTTCGCTTGTAATGAACGATAATAAGCTGGAAGTGAGTGATCATCCTCTGTTCGGTTGCACGGGATGTGGACATTGTATGGCTGTTTGTCCAAGTCATGCCATTGAAATTTCAGGACGTGAGATTTCAGTGAACGATCTGATTGATTTATCAGAAATAAAAGACAAAACCAGTTACGATCAGCTTAAAAATCTGATGGTTGGCCGGCGAAGTACACGCGATTTTAAGGACAGGGAAGTAGGAGAGGAGCTGATCGAAAAAATAATTGAAGCAGCAGTTTCAGCCCCGATGGGTCTGCCTCCGTCGGATGTCCAGCTAATTGTTTTCAGGGGAAAAGACAAAATCCGGGAGTTTTCGTTCGACGTGATCGACTATTTTAACAAAGTCAGTTGGGTGTTTTCAAAGAAGTTTATCTGGATTTGGCGATTATTTGGAAAAGAATCCTACCAATTGATGAAAAGTTTTGGCAACCCGCTCGTAAATTTCATGGTTGAAACGAAAGAAAAAAATGAAAACTATTTATTGTATGATGCGCCATTGGCAATGTATTTTATGTCATCGCCGTATGCCGACCCTGCCGATCCGTATATTCCGGCGACCTACGCCATGTTGGCAGCCGAAAGCATGGGACTGGGCACGTGCATGATCGGAAGTATTCATCCGGTAATAAAGTATGGCGCCAAAAAGCTGAAACAAAAATGGAATATTCCGCCCAAAGCTCCTTCCGGAATTGTGGTTATTTTTGGTTATCCGAAATACAAATACACTTCAGGAATAAAACGGAGTTTTGCTGACGTGAAATACTTTACCAACTGATTTTTGATCAACGATTAACGATCAACGATTGCAGATTTTTTTACCATCATCGATCGTTAATCGTTAATCTTCAATCGTTAATCCTGTACCTTCACTTTCACAACCACCTTCTTCACTTTTTCCGGACCGTCAATCTGCATACATGGCCGGTGAACATCCTGCGGAAAGAAAACTGCGAACATTCCAGTTTCTAAAATCAGCGGAGTTGTTTCTCCTGAAAAGAAAACAATGTCTTTTTCAGGAGAATACGCTGCTGTAATTTCCTGATTTTTAAGTGTCACAAAACCAATGGCTTCTTTTCCTGAAACAATGTACTGAATATCGGCATAGATTTGATGGGCTTCCAGACGGCAATCTTCAGGTTTTTTGCTGTCATATTCGCTTACCAAAGCAAAAACATCTTTGCCTTCAATTTCATAACGACCAATTTCGATGGCCTGTAAATCAGTATTTTTCAGGAACTCAAAACCTTTTTTCAGGTTTTCGCTGATGCAGGTATAAAAGGCGGCATTTTCAAGTTTATCAAGAATCATGGTTGTATATTTATTTGATAAATTATTTTTAAAATCAACGCAATCGATTGTAATTGATGAGTCAAAGATACAGTTTGAATTAGTATTTTGGCAATCCAGCAATTAAACAATTTGATAAT
>JAUYEQ010000429.1 GCA_030691295.1 Bacteroidota bacterium | reverse complement strand
AAACGCCCAGACGAATATTCAGGCGGCTAACCTTTAATGGTTCCGATTTGGAGGCAGAATTTCCCCTGATCCATTCGTACCAGCCATAAATACTGATAACAACATAATACATTTGCAATCCCATGTCGGCATAAAGTTTTGTTGAAAAAAAAACTGATACGTAAATTGCAGAAGTAAGCAATCCTACCGGCCATGTGAGGATGTTCTGGCGGATTGAGAAAAATATATAGGCAATACCTAAAATGGCTCCCAGAACTTCAATGTAATTTTCTGAAAGCCATTTGATTGTTAGTTCCATAAAGCGTTGAAAACAGTTTAAAGTTTCAGGTTAAAAGTTCAAAGTAGTCATTTGTTGGTCATTTGTTGGTCATTTATTGGTCATTAAATTGTCATTTAAATTATTAGTTGCATACTTTACAATGAATAAAGCGAAGAAAATGACTATGAATGACGTGAATCAAATGACCACCAATGACCTTTTCACTGACAATTGTGATTTTTGCCAACTATTTCCCTGATAATATCTTCTCGTAAGCTCCTCTTTGGGCGAGGACTTCAACCGCTTTTGTGATTGTTTCGTCTTCGGCATTCATGATTTGAAAATAATGACTCATCGAAAAAAGATCACGGGCAATCAGGCCTTTCATCTGGCGTTTCATGAGCGGACGTGCAAATTCAACACTCTTCTCCTCTTTTTTAACCCCTTCCTTTTCTCCGGCATCCATAATTTTGTCAACCATTTCATCGGTTACTTCAAACTTATCGACGTATGTTTTGAAATCGGAATACTTTTGTTTAAAGCCATCGCGGCTTTCGTCCATTATATCGAGAACTCCGGTGTAAACCACATTCTTGCGAAGCAGATTGTTGTAATAAGCGTAATATTTCGAAGTATCGAGCGGGATAAATAAATCGGGCATCACACCTCCACCTCCGTAAACATTGCGTTTGCTGACCTTGGTCGAAAACATCAACGCTTCGTTCTGTACAATGCTGTCTTTCGTAAACAACTCACCATGCTCAATTCGTCTCATGTAATCTTTCTGGTATTCATCAGCGCCTTCTTCATAAGGTTTCTGAATGTTCCGGCCACTCGGGGTGTAATAATGAGCGGTGGTTAAGCGTATCATTGAACCATCGGTCAATGGGAATGGCTGTTGCACCAAACCTTTACCAAACGAACGCCGTCCGATAAGCACGCCGCGATCCCAATCCTGAACAGCGCCTGCCACAATTTCGCTGGCAGAAGCAGAACCTTCATCAATGAGCACAATCAGCTTGCCCTGTTCCAGTTCGCCAAGTGCCGTTGCTGTATATTCTTTCTTTTGGGTATTTTTTCCCTGGGTATAAACAATCAGTTTGTAGGCAGTAAGAAACTGATCGGCCAACTCGGTGGCTGCTGTCAGATATCCGCCGCCATTGCCGCGTAAGTCGAGCACCAGATTGTTCATCTTTGCACCGGCTTTTAAGGCTTGAATTGCCTCCAGAAACTCGCTGGTAGTGGTTGCTGAAAATTTGTTCAGCTTGATGTAACCTGTATTTTCATTGATCATGTAGGACGCATCGAGACTGTTGATCGGGATTTTATCGCGGATGACCAGAAAATCGAGTAAATTTTCTTCGCCCTTGCGTTTCACTTTCAATTCAACCTTGGTGCCTTTTTTACCGCGCAGATAATCATATACGTCGGCATTTTTAAGCCCAACACTGGCAATATTTTTCGAATCGACTGCCACAATCCTGTCGCCAGCCCTGATCCCTACTTTTTCGGAAGGACCACCCGGAACGGTTGTTACCACCATCAAAGTATCGCGGTAAACGTTGAACGAAATGCCCACGCCTTCGAAATTTCCCTGAAGCGGTTCGTTCATTTTTTCAACTTCTGCTTTCGATATGTAAACAGAGTGAGGATCGAGACCACGAAGTACCTCAACGATTGCTTTATCTGTTAAATCATCAACATTGGTAGTGTCAACATAATAGCTGTCAATTAGCCGTAGCAAACGTCCATATTTCATTGTACTGTTTTGCACGTCCTGGGCTTTCAATTCAATTCCTCCAGCAAATAGTATCATCCCCAGCAGAATTGAAAAACCTGTAATTCTGTAATTGAAATTCATAATAGTATTTTTTATAATCGGATAGGCAATACTTCAAATATCATGCAAAAGTCCAATCCGGAAAATTATTGTGCGGCAAAAATAGCTTATAAAAACGGTCAATCTATAATAACTTCCTTAATTTAAGTTAACATTCGAATCAAATTAGGGTTCATAAGCTTACAATTGACACAAAACCTACCTACTATTCATTTCTTCATTATCATGATGACTACTCTGTGCAAGCCAATCGTGAGTTAAGCAGATTTTCATATATTTGAAAAAATAAAAGAAACAAAAATCGCCTGAATTTTCCTTAAAATCCAACAGAAATGAAAGACCACGAACCGGAAGAATTTGAAGACGAACTCGAACGTTTGAAGCAGGAAAACGAGATTAAGCGGATGAAACTGAGACTTGAATATGGAGCTGACTTCCCCATCGAATCAACAAATCCTGATCTGCCTCCTGATGTGGAAAGCCAGTTTCTGGACAATGTTTTAAATTTCGAAAAGGCATTTCATGATTCGGAGCGTGTAATGATATACGATTTTATCGGCAAACCGGACTTCAAAAAAAGCGAAGGCATTCCTGATTCTGAAATCAGTTCGGCGTTGGAACAAATGATGCAACTGCTAAATGAGTATCAAATCCATCTGGATACACTTTGCGAAGTTGACGACCGTGAATTATACCGGTTTATCACCGAAGAACTGTTTTTGACTGAAACTGACAACATAAAAATGGAAGGGTGGATCAGCCATTTTACATATGAAGAATTCCATCCGAACCATGAATACGACCTGACAAACGGTTGTACCGATTTTTTTGATTCGTTTCTGGATCATGAGTCTGACTATTATGCCAATAACCTAACCAAGGAGGCAGCATCAAACAAGTGGTTTGAAAATTTCCGGCAGTCCTTCAAGTCTTTCAAGCTCAACAATCTTGAAATTACTGACATTAAATTTGATGAATCAAACGCAGAAGTGCAATTCGACATCCGTTTTTCCGGGGTGATAGAGGGCAGCAACCAAACAGAAAATTTTTCAGGTGCCGGAAAAATGAATTTTCTGAAACAATGGGACTACTGGTATATTAATGAGGTAACTTTGCCAGTGAATCAGAAATGAGAAATTTGCAGAAGTTTGAAGTCAGAAGTCGGAAGACAGAAGACCAAAGAAGGAAGGAACACGCTCCACAGGAGACGTTGTATTTGAATAGAAACAGTTTCCACAAATAACTAAAAAAACAAAATGAACCAACCCACAAATTTCAGCCGGTCATTTATCCTGATGACTTTTTTTGCCCTTGTATTTACATTTTCAGCGATTGCCGCTACAAGAGATTATTACCAGATTCAGGTTTTCCGCTTAACAGGGAAAGTTCAGCAGCAAAAAGTGGAGAATTTCCTGAAAAGCGCCTATTTACCTGCGCTTCACAAGGCAGGAATTCAAAAGGTGGGCGTATTTAAACCTATCGAAAGCGACACAACATCTGAAAAACGTGTTTATGTCTGGATTCCATTCAAGTCGCTTGACCATTTTGCCAAAATTCAGGAAATGCTTGAGAACGATCTGCAATACCAAACGACTGGAGGCGATTTCCTAGGCGCTCCGTTCGACCAAAAGCCATTCGTCCGTAAAGAATCCATCCTCCTGAAAGCATTTGCCGATGCACCTGACTTTTTCATTCCGAACCACCAAACAGCCCCTTCCGAAAGGATTTATGAACTGCGAAGTTACGAAGGTCCGACCGAAAACCTTTTCAGGAAAAAAGTAAAAATGTTTAATGAAGGCGGCGAGATAAAACTTTTTAAAAAGCTGGACTTCAACGCTGTTTTTTATGATGTAGTAATTTCGGGTAGTACAATGCCCAACCTTATGTACCTCACTACATTTGCCAATACAACAATGCATGCCGACCGATGGGCAGCTTTCCGCGCACATCCTGAATGGAAAACACTTTCGGCACTTGCTGAATATAAAAACACGGTTTCCAATTCAGTAAAAATACTGCTGCACCCAACCGATTATTCTGATTTTTAAAATACTGAATTACGTTTTATGGTATGAAACGTTGGGGATTTCGGGGTGCAAACCTTTCAACCGATAGTTAATTTGCTATATATCCGCTTTCTGCAATTACACTCTTTGCTGCTTCTGACTGAAGCAATTCATAGAGTTTGTAAGCCATTGAGTTTTTGTCCAAATCGGAACGAATAGCCACATACACCTCTGCAATATAAGGATATGTTTTATTCTTTATAGACTTTTCAGTTGGTTCAATAGCATTGATAGCCAAGCTCTTTACTACTTTGTCCCTGACTATTTGTTCTTTATAGTAATAAACCGTGTAGCCTAACGCATCCACATCGCTTCTCAATTTAGAAAACACCATAGACATACTGGGTAATTCAGGCTCATAATCAACATTTAAATTGGCTATTATCAAACCCTGCATTACCAATGTTTCCATCAATTCCTGACTGCCGGAATTTTGATTTCTAATATATGGTTTTATTGTTTTGTCATTTCCGCCAACTTCTTTCCAATTCTTTATTTTACCTGTGTAAATATCCTGAACCTGCTTGGTCGTTAACGATTTCACAGGGTTACTAAGATTTGCAACAAAAATGAATGCGTCCAAAGCAATCGGCGTTTCAATTAAACTGACGCCGGCATTATCTGCATACTCTTTTTCATCGGGCGACATTTTACGGGCGGATAGAATCAAATCTGCCTGCTTATCTATCAGGTTAATAATTGAGTTATGCGTCTGCGAAGATTTCAAACGTTCAGTAACAAACTCTTGTGGAATATCAGTTGATAAATACCACAATCCATTCATAAATAGCGCTTGCTCCCATTTGT
>JAUYEQ010000096.1 GCA_030691295.1 Bacteroidota bacterium | reverse complement strand
ACCAGCATGTCTTCCGCGTGACGGTCAACTTCAGCAAATCCATCCGTCCAGATTTTTACTGAATTGATGACTTTCATTTGTGCTTCGGCTTCTTTTGGATTGTTCCAGAAGGCAGGATCCTGCGTTTTGAGTTCTTCCTCTTGTAGTTGTATCAGTTTTTGATCGTAGTCAAAGATGCCTCCTTAACGCATCCCGGCGATCAATAAGATCTTTAACCTGTTCTTTGAGAATCATTTTTATTTTTTTAGTTTACTGAAAAGCAAAAGTAGAAAATGAATCGTGATTATTGAATTAAAAGAATCAATTCCCCCAAACTACTTCCTTTTCAACAAAAGATAGCGCCTGAATATTGTATGCGTCACCTCCGGGCTCGAACATATAGGCAAATAGTCTGACTGTATAGGTTTTCCCTGCTTCCGGAGTAAAACCAACCGCCCAACCGTTACCTGCCGCGCTGATAACAGAAGTTTTGATATTGTTCTTAAGCTCAGTGCTTCCAAAAACAAGTTCATCGCCATCAATAATGTTGACGGAATAGCTGGTTGCATCGGCAATCAGCGTCCAGCTCATATCAAGCTGATGTTTAACTGCATCGTATTCGCATTTATCAAGGATTGGGATCGGCAATACCTTGTCGGTTAAAACATCCTGAAAATCCTGTTTCACCCCGTTGGTAAAGGTCGCAGAAAAATCAAAGGTAGCGGCTGCTGGCTTTGTTGTTGTGAATTGGGTTTCGGGCGTTTCGAAGTAGAAGTTTGTTTTATAGCCCTGATTTGCCTTTAGTGTGTAAGTTTTCCCCGGTTCGGCAGTACTAACAGCGGTAACACTCTCGAACGAACTTAAAGTGTAGGCATACATTGAAATGCCGTAAACAGTGTTCTCCCCCGATTGTTTCGCAACTATCATTACATCTCCGACTCCGGTAACCTGGTCGTCATTTTTATTGCAGGAAGTGATAAGAAGAGAAAAAAGTACGACCGCAAAAATTTTCAAATGTCTCATTTGCTTCTGTTTTTCAAATTAATATTCATTGATGCCAGATGCAAAGATATTTATTTGATTATAATTTTTCGTACAACCACACGACCATCCTTCAGAATAATTCTCAGTATGTGTAATCCTGATATCTGTTTAGGTATTTCAATCCTTGTTTCTGAACTTTGAAGATGAACTTGAAACCCAGCTACCTCCATTCCATTGGCATTGAAAATGGAAATGTGTTCAGGCTTCACAGAACTGTTTAGCTCAATATTTATTACCAGCTCTGCAGGATTTGGATATATTTTTAAAATCAGATCAGTATCAGTCGTTTGGGCAGGCGTCGGCCACCGAGATTTAAGCTGCTCAATTTGCGCCACCGGGATTTCAATGTTCCACAACTTTATTTCATCCACGCTTCCGAGCAGTGCATACTGGGTTTCAACATTGTCCATCCGTCCGATCGTAAGCGGTTTGGTTGAAGCCTGTATTGCTCCTGAAAATGCCTTAAAGGTATCCAGAACGCCATCGACATAAAGCTCCATTGAATAACCGGTATAAGCTACCGAGACGTGGTAGTATCGGTTGAGTTTAATTGGAGCAGCGCCGTCGAGATCGGTCACGCCTGCACTTGTTTTTACAGTCCAGCGCAACCGGCCTTCAGGAGTAACAGAAAGTTTGTACCGCTGCTGCCACGAACCGTGAGAGATGATAAACCGTTCGGAACCCAATTGTTCGCATTTCACCCAGCAACTCAGGCTCACGGCATCGGTGAAGTTCAGATCCACATTATTTTCGGTATAAATAATGTTTTGCCCTGAAGTAAACCTGTATGCTTTCTGGGCAGTTCCCCAGGCATCTTCGGTTTTTGTTGCGCCTGATACTGTGGCATGAAACCGGTCGGCAACTGCATTCCGGTTGTCAGAATCAAATGGATACCAGATCAGCGGAGTTTGAAAAGGAAGACTTGTATTTTTTGCAAGGGCATCAATTGATATAGTTGTCTGAAGCATATCCTGATTGGTAACCTGCAAAGTGACTGTAGAGACTCCCTGTGTATTTGGCGCCTGCCAGTTAACTGATTTTCCGGTAGCTTGATTTAATGTGCCTGCTGAAACACTCCATGCATATTCGAGAATTTCTCCCGGAGCCGGTTCTGTAAGCGCTGTAAACGTATTGGATTCACCAGTTGCGGCATATTTTAAAGTGGACTGAATTCCGTTTACAACCGGCGGTCCCAAAATTCGATCAACGACCTTCAAATGCAAGGTATCTTCTGCGACCTGACCGTTGGCGGTTATTCTGCATTTTAGTATTGGATTTGAGCTGATAGCAGGTGCTGTGAGTTGAACCTGCGACTGGTTTAGGCCATCAATCAACTTGTCATCCATCAACCATTCAAACTGAACCTGAGCGCCCGAAGGAATGTTTCCCGGCGTGCAATATGCTGTGAATACTGAATTTGTAATAATTGGATTCTGACCGGTCGAAATTGATTTAATCCGGAGGGTTTCGGAATAAACGTATTGATAATGATAATCTAGGATGTCATTTCCTGCAAAAAGCTTTCCATTGCGGGCTTCGGGAACCAATCCGGAAAGGAAAAGTCTGATCAGCCTTACTTCACCGGAAGGTACCGACAATTGAATTGTACCGGAGGCAGCGGGAAACAAAGTTGTTTCGGTGATGGCATCGTAAACTCCAAATGTTCCTGAAGGAAGTATTACATCAACTTGTCTGGAACCTTGTGTGGGGTTAAAATACAGGTACGAAACCAGTGAATTGTCGCCATAAAAGTCCGTTTTGTTGAGGTCGATCTGAAGGATTTCAGGAATATTGGTTGGCTGCACCACTGCTGCCAGATAGCCAACACTTGAACCACTGTAAAGCGACAAATTTGTACCTGCCCAGCCGCCCCGGAGTGCATCGCCTGTGGCGAACGGAGTTTTTCCCTGCCAGGTTTGTTTCATCGATTCATAGGGTATGCAAGCCGTCGGGTCGTTTGCAGAAGCCCACGAATATGAATCCTGTTGTGTAGGCGGAAGGGCATTCCAGTAGAACAAACGACTGGCATTGGTTACGTTCAGTATCCATTTGGCAATGGCTCTGGAATAGCGCTTGTCGTATTTTGGTAGCGGTGCCAGTGCGGCTACCTGCTGAAAACCATTCATTACAAAAGCATAATCGTTTCCTGCATCGTTGGCTTCGCCGATCAGACCTGAAACATCATATCCGCCCCAGGTTCCGACGATTGATCCCCATTCACGCAGTGCGCCGCGATCAAAGCACCAATCAAGCAATTTCTGTAAAGGGTAATTGGTACCTTCAACGGCATTCATGCGGGCCGCAGCCAGCGTTCCATAAGGCAACTGCAGTTCGTAGGAAGGATTTGTTGTCATTCCGGATAAAAAATCCATCGCAAGCTGGGCGCCTTCGAAGTATTTCCGGTTACCGGTTTCTAAGTAGGCGTTGTAAAGCAGCCAGGCTATACTTCCGGCTGATTCGGGCTCCGGAACGCTTGTATTCAGGGGCAGTCCTGTTTTCAGGTTAAAAGCCCTGTAATTCATGTTGGGTATCGACCATGGAGTTGTTTTTCCACCCAATTGGTTGACGCAATACAGCCAACGATCGGCTACGGTTGTAAACTGAGTTTCAAATTCGGGAACAGCGTTGGGATATAAAGAATTTAGCTGATAGAAGTAAACATTGGGCATCACATCGTACCACCAGTCGTGCCCCGAAGTGGTTGAATAACTGTTCAGATAAACGTTTTGTCCATTTTTCAGGTTGAAAAAATCTTTGGTTTTAGCAACCCAGTTAATTCCATTCTGGTTGCTTTTGTCGATTCCTGAAAGTGAAGCTCCAACTACGGCTGGCATGATGTTTATCGCTTCAGCCTGATTGGAATGATCGCCTGCGCCCACATACGAATCGAGAAATAGCGGAGTATTGTCGGGGTAGTTGTATTGTCCCTGTGTTCCCAAACGCGACAAGGGCAACCAGGTTCCGGTTTTATTCAGGTCGAATACAAAGCTGTCGTAATCATGAGCCACCGTATTCCAGTCCCTGATTTGAAGGGGCGAAGGGGTATCCGGCATTTTGTCAATCCGGGAAATACTCAATTGTCCCTGTTGTGCAAATGAAAGTAAGGAGAAAACACAGAGTTGCAGAAGCAGTAAATATCGGATCATGGTGGGAGTTTTAGTTAATTTACAATTTCGACGATTTACAACATACTATTGAAGGGCGATTCGGTTCTGTCCGAAAAATTCATGTCCGTTGCCTAAAGGCGAACGGCAAAGGATAATGCATTGAATGATAGATGCTGTTGATCAGAACTTTATCCTTTGCCGTCACATTTATGTGACGGACATGAAAATGCCCATTCTTCCGGGCTTTAGCCCAATCATTTTCTTTCAAAACAAAAAAAGGCAGGCTCAAGTTCCGCACCACCGATGCCGGAAACTTTGAGCATCATCCTTTTTAAAATGGTAAATAGTAAATACTTAAATGGCAAATACTTACTTACGGTTTTTCGTCTACATAAAGTTTTGAAACCTGACCATCAGCAAGTGCAGTGTTGTAGATTTTCAACTCATCAATAGCTCCTTTAAAGTAACCAAGAGAAGTTGGAGTCTCTGTCCATGTCCATGTTGCAAGGTGAGCATCTGTTGCTATACAGCCGATAAGAAATGGCTGAGGTGTTGGGGCTGTAAGGGTTTGTATTAAGGCTCCACCCTTAGGATCTGTCCACGTTTTTGTGAGTGTACCATTAACGTAGAACTTCAGCTCCTTGCTTGTTGCGTTTAATGTGATTACAATATGATTCCACAAATTGATTTTAATCGAATTGTCCATTTCATTGTCTGCATCAATTACATCCCCATCAACTTGTTTGTAAGTAAAAAATGGTTTCCCCTGTGGCTGTGTCTGCAATTTATATCCCAACCAGTAGTTCTGTGAAACGATAATGTTGTTTTCATAAAGTTCAGTTGGCTTAACCCATACTGAAATAGATAAGCTAGCAGGAAGGAAAGCAGTTGTATAAGGAACTTCAAGATGGGCTCCATTATTCAAAGAAATAGCTTTACCTCCTTTTACTCCATCGACCCAGATTGGCAATGCGGCAGTAGCACCAAAAACACCTGCATTTCCTTTGGTAAATGTTCCAACATGTTTGACTGTTGAAAAAGCAGTTGCTGTAGTTCCGGTTCCTTCGTCAAAATGCCAGCCGGCAGTCAGGTACAAAGCTTCATCAATAAAACCATAAATCTGCGTTCCAAAAGTTTTTTTGGCTGCGGTTAAATTTACATTCAGATTGGTGATTTGTGCCGGAGTAAGTAGAGTTGCGGCAGCAGTTTTAACGGTCGCCAGAGTTGACTTAAAGTTGTCGATTGCCGTTTGCGGGTATGTCGCAGAGGTTGCGCCATTGGCAAGCGTTTCACTGGAAGTAATTAATGCGTATAGCGTTGCATAGTCAGCCGTTTTATAAGAATTCAGGGTGACTGTGGCTGCATTTAAAACTGTTACCTGCGCATCAACTTCCGCCTGGCTAAGCGTAGTGGAAGCCGAAGCTGTTTTTACGGCAGCCAGGGTAGTTTTAAAAGCATCAATTGCTGCCTGTGGATAAACGGCAACGGTGGCAGAGGCGGAAAGCTGATCAGCCGCAGAAATTAACGCAGTCAAACTGGTTTTGTCTCCAACTGGTTCATCTTTTTCACATGATACGAAGATCATTGCTGAACTTACAACAAGCATAAGCAGCAGGATACGAACTCCAAACAAATTTTTCATTTTCATAATGTTACTATTAAAGATTTATAGATATAAAATAATTGTATTGGTAATCTCAGGGATTTATAGCCCGGTTTGCATCTGATTCAGCCTGCGGTATTGGTAAATACCGTTTGGCTTCGTAGTTATAATCAGCTCCAAGCGCAGCTTCGGCAACTGTTTTGCCCCAGCGTGTCAGGTCGAAATAGCGGTGAAATTCCTGTGCCAGTTCAACCCTTCTTTCTTTTTGAATGGCTGTCCGGAGGATGCTTTGATCCGTAGTTGTGATATCCATCAACAGATCATCGGGAGGAGTTCGAACAAAGCTTGCACGGGCACGTTGCCTCACTTTATTGAGGTTGGCTTTGGCCTGTTCTGCATTGTTTGTTTCATTGTATGCTTCTGCCTTCATCAGCAAAACATCGGCATATCGCAGGTAAATATAATTGAGGTCGCCATCGCCTTTCAGCGAAGATGAAACTTCGGAAAGCGGTTGCTGGTGTTTTTTTGTGAGATAACCCGTAGGCGACCAACCGGCGCTGAAAAGATCATCGTTCAGCCAGGGTTGACCATCGCGGCCAACCGAAGCATCAAGGCGGGGATCAACTTCGCCGATCGAACTTTTTTCAAAAGCATCAACCAGACTTTGAGTTGGTGCATTGAAATAATAACCACCCTC
>JAUYEQ010000091.1 GCA_030691295.1 Bacteroidota bacterium | reverse complement strand
CGAGTTTGCGAACCGTTTCTTCATGAAATGCCTGAGCATTGGGCGCTTTGTGGAAATACAAATAACCACCAAATATCTCATCGGCACCTTCGCCCGAAAGCACCATCTTAACGCCGGTCGATTTTATGACCCGAGCAAGCAAATACATTGGAGTTGAGGCACGAATAGTCGTAACATCATACGTCTCAAGGTGATAAATCACATCGCGCAAGGCATCCATTCCATCCTGCACGGTAAAATGAATTTCATGATGAATGGTTCCGATATGATCTGCCACTTTTTTTGCAGCTATCAGATCGGGAGAACCTACTAAACCTACTGCAAAGGAATGTAACTGAGGCCAGTATGCCTGCTCTGAGTCCTGTGATTCGATACGGTAGGCGGCATATTTTTTGGCAATTGCAGAAATAACGGATGAATCGAGCCCTCCGGAAAGCAACACACCATAAGGAACATCCGACATCAACTGACGGTGAACCGCATCTTCCAGCGCTTTTCGCAAAACAGCGATGTCAAAACAGTTGTCTTTCACTGCATCAAACGATGTCCATTCGCGTTCGTACCATGTTTTGATTTCGCTATCGGGACTGTAAAGATATTTGCCCGGTAGAAATTCCTCGATATTGTTGCAAATGCCTTCCAGCGATTTAAGTTCTGACGCAACGTAGTAATTTCCTGATTTATCCCATCCCTGGTACAAAGGAATGATTCCGATATGATCGCGTGCAACCAAATACACATCTTTCTCCTGATCGTACAATGCAAAAGCAAAAATTCCATTCAGATCTTCCAGAAAATCAATGCCTTTTTCGCGGTACAATGCTAAAATAACTTCACAGTCCGATTGTGTCATAAAATCGTAGGAATCGCCCATCCGGTTTCTGATTTCCTGATGGTTATAAATCTCTCCGTTTACAGCCAATACCAGTTTTCCATCTCTGCTTTTCAAAGGTTGACCACCTGATTCAGGATCGACAATCGATAATCGTTCATGAGACAGAATAGCTTTATCACACGAAAAAACGCCAGACCAATCTGGTCCGCGGTGACGAATTTTCTTCGACATCTTCAAAACCTGAGGACGCAATTCCTCTGATTTTACTTTCAAATCAAACACACCTACAAATCCACACATATTATTTAGTTTTAAATATCATTTCTTCTTTTGTCAATATCGAGTCCAAAAATAGTCATTTTGATTAATTATTAAAACTTTCTCTGTCTTTTTTCTTGTTTTATCGACATTATATAACATTTTTGATATTTCTAAAGAAACAACACATATTTAAAAACACCTCTTTTACGTCCCCTACCCCATTCATTTCGGATCATGTTTTAAAAATTCATTGAATTTACAAAAACCACCCCCACAATCAGACAGCTAAAATCAGGAAATAATATATAATTTCTAATGCAATGCAATTTCTGATATTTCAGAAAAAAAAACTTGCAAAAACACAAAAGGCAGCCAAAAATGACTGCCTTTTCAATATTTGTGTGAATTTATTTCTAAACATTGAACCTGAAGTGCATGATATCTCCATCCTGCACAACATATTCCTTGCCTTCGATTCCTATTTTACCTACTTCACGACAGGCAGATTCAGATCTTAAACGAATGTAGTCGCTGTATTTGATCACTTCAGCCCGGATAAATCCCTTTTCGAAATCAGAATGGATAATACCAGCAGCCTGTGGTGCTTTAATTCCGCGAACATAAGTCCATGCGCGACTTTCATCAGCACCAGTTGTAAAATAAGTTTCGAGATTTAGCAATCGGTAGGCAGCATGAATCAGTTTATTGACACCCGGTTCAGTCAATCCAAGTTCTTCCAGAAACATCTGTTTTTCTTCGTAGGATTCCAATTCGGCAATGTCTGACTCGGTTGCTGCCGCAATAACCAGTATTTCGGCTTTTTCATCTTTAACAGCTTCTCTCACCATTTCAACATATCTGTTTCCTTCTTTTGCAGAAGCTTCGTCAACATTGCAAACGTACAAAACCGGTTTGTTGGTCAGTAAATAGAAATCAAAAGTCAGCTTTATATCTTCAGCACTTAGCTCTACAGTACGTGCCGATTTTCCCTGAAGCAATGCATCGCGGTAGCGTTGACTAATTTCCACTATCTTTTTCGCATTTTTGTCGAGACCATGTTTGGCAACCTTTTCCCACTTCGCAATACGAGCTTCAACGGTCTCCAGGTCTTTTAACTGCAACTCAATATCTATTATTTCTTTATCGCGCACCGGATTGACAGATCCATCAACATGAACGATGTTATCATTGTCGAAACACCTGATTAAATGGATAATTGCATCCGTTTCGCGAATGTTGGCAAGAAACTGATTTCCTAAACCTTCACCTTTGCTGGCTCCTTTTACCAGGCCTGCAATATCAACGATTTCGATGGTAGTTGGAACAACCTTCTTTGGATTATCAATCTTTTGAAGTTCTATTAATCGTTCGTCGGGAACTGTGATTACCCCAATATTGGGTTCAATGGTACAAAACGGAAAGTTAGCCGATTGTGCTTTTGCACTCGACAAACAATTGAACAAGGTTGACTTTCCCACATTCGGAAGTCCTACAATTCCACACTTTAATGCCATGCGTTTTTATCTTTTTTGAATTTCGGTGCAAAGATAATCGAATCATCAAACTTTGTGGCATTTATAATTTGATACCAGTTTTTTATAACTTATTTAGCAGCAATATTTCAGAAAAACAATATTTGCTAATACAATAAGAGATATTATATTCCGGTTTCGTACTTTTACAAAAAAAGCCAATTCAACATGATTTTAAATTCTGTCTCTGTCGATTGCGTTATTTTCGGATTTGACAAATCCGGGTTACGTGTTTTACTCAATCAAATTGATAAAGATGCACTCAAACGATCACTTCCGGAACAAGTTACTACAGATCAAATCAAAAAACTATACGAACAGCATCCGGTATTAACCAGCGACCATTACTGGAGCCTCTTTGGCAGCCACGTACCGGAGAATCAAGATCTTGATGAATTTGCCAAAGCGCTGCTTTTTCAGGCAACAGGAGTAAACAATGTTTTTCTGCAACAAATTCACACTTTTGGTTCACTCGAACGGGTGCCCTATACGAGGGTAATTACCATTGGATATTATGCACTGATAAATCCTGATTATTACCATCTGAAACAATCGGGCCTGGCAAAATCGTTGCAATGGTTTAACCTGAACGAATTGCCTCCACTATGTTTCGATCATGACAAAATCATTGAACAGGCGCTCATCAAATTAAGACAGGAAGTGATGTATCATCCGGTTGGCTTTCATCTTCTTCCTGAAAATTTCACGTTGACCGAAATACAGTCTTTATACGAAGTGATCCTGAATAAAAAAATGGATACCCGAAACTTCAGGAAAAAGCTGGCAAAAATGGAACTACTGGTCGATTCAGGAAAAAAACAGCAAAATGTTGCCCACCGTGCCGCCAAATTATACCAGTTCGACATTCAGGTTTATGAAAAACTGAAGTTGGAAGGACTGAATTTCAGGATTGAATAAGAAAAGTGACCAGTCTCAGTTTTCAGGGCTCAGTTAGGGTTTGCATTTCTGAACATTGGGACGACACTTTGTCTTGTCCTATTAAACCATTCTCCTTTTTTAATGTCAGATCAGCAACAATCTTTAAAGTATGACCGATGACTTGCAAATATTAGAGAGTCTGAAAGATCCTTCGACAAGGGAACTTGCTTTCAGGCATCTCGTTTCCAAATACAAGGAGCGGTTATACTGGCACATACGAAAAATGGTATTGAACCACGACGATGCCGACGATGTTTTGCAAAACACACTGATAAAAGTCTGGAATGGAATCGACACGTTCAGGGCAGAATCAAGCATATTCACATGGCTATACCGAATTGCAACCAACGAATCAATTACTTTTCTGAATCAGCGTAAACGAAGAATGATGCCGGGATTAAACGATGTCAACGAATATTTGCTTGAAAATCTGGAAAGTGACACCTATTTCGATGGCGATGAATGGCAGTTACTTTTGCAAAAAGCGATTGCAACTTTGCCTGACAAACAACGGCTGGTTTTTAACATGAAATATTTAGAGGAAATAAAATACGAAGATATGTCGGCGATTCTTGAAACATCTGTTGGGGCGCTGAAAGCCTCCTACCATCATGCGGTAAAGAAAGTAGAAGAATACGTAAAGACACACGAACCCGGCATTGGTTCTTAAATATTAAAAATTGAACCAATGGTGTCCGCTACTAATAAGATATTCAGGCATAAAAAACAATACGGATTAAACTATTTCGAATTAAGGACGTCAAAGCCATATAAATAAAAAAACATGTACGACGAAGAAAACATAGAACCTGAATTTCTGAAACGGCAAAAAAAGAACCCGTTTCGGACTCCCGATCACTATTTCGATTCAATCGAAGACAGGGTGATGGGTGCAATTGAACATGAGGCGAAAAATAAGACGACTTCAAAATCAGGCAAAATATTTCAATTATTAAAGCCAGTTTTAGGGCTTGCCGCTAGCTTTGCAATTGTTTATTTGCTCGCATATTACCCGATCAAATACTTTTCGCCGAGCAGTCTTGTCAAATCCGGGATAACTGATTCAAGTTCATTTGAAAATATGGATGCTTACGCCCTCAATTTTTCATTATTTGACGAAAACTCTTTGTTCAATACAATATTGAGAGATGAAACGAGCGCTCTTTCTGAAATAAAGTCGGACGAATTACTAGCCTATCTTTCTACTGACATGAACGATCTTGAAATTTATTCTGAAATACAAAATTAAAAAGCCATGAAGAAGTTATATACAGTTATTATTCTCACGATTTTCTGCCTTACTGGCCTTAATGCCCAGGAAAGAAGAGGCGGAAATCCGGAAATGTTCGAAAAAATAAAGGCTGAAAAAATATCTTTTTTTACTAGCAAGCTCGATTTAAAACCAGCGGAAGCACAGGCTTTCTGGCCGGTTTACAACGAATTTGAAAAGAAAAGATTTGACATTAAACGGCAGATCCACGAATTTGAACGGATGTCGGACGAAGATTTTGCAAAATTATCGGATTCAGAAATCGAAAAACTTACCAACAATTACATCGGTTCTTTCGAAAAAGAAGCCATGTTGTTGAAAGAATACAACAAACAATTTCTTAAAATATTGCCAAAGAAAAAAGTACTGATGATGTACCGAACCGAAAATGAATTCAGGTCACATTTGATCAGGGAATATAAAAGAGGGAAAAGGGGAGAATAGTAAAAAGCCGGAGATTCCGGCTTTTTTTATGCTACAAAATGTATTTCCCCTTTTCCAGAAACGCTATGGTTTTATTGATCCCGACATACATCAGCGTGTCTTCTTTAACGAACGAAACTACCTGCCGGTAATCGGCCAGAAAACTTTCAAGATAAACAGAAGACTTTGCAGGTCGTCTGAATTCCATGGCCTGTGCGGCATTGTACAGTTCGATGGCCAGAATACTGTAAATATTGGTGGCGACTTTCAACGCTTTGGTCGCTGCATTTCCGCCCATACTCACATGGTCTTCCTGCTCGTTCGACGATGGAATTGAATCAACCGAAGCCGGCGTGCTCAACTGTTTGTTCTGACTAACAATGGATGCCGCAGCATATTGCGGAATCATAAATCCTGAATTCAGGCCCGGATTGGCTACCAGAAACTCCGGAAGCTGATGATCACCCGAAATTAGCCGGTAGGTGCGCCTTTCAGAAATACTACCAATTTCGGACAACGCAATGGCCAGAAAGTCCAGAGACAAAGCCAGCGGTTCGCCATGGAAGTTTCCTCCTGAAATAATCAGGTCATCATCCGGGAAAACAGTTGGGTTATCAGTTACTGAATTGATTTCAGTTTCGACTACGCCGGCCACATAATTCACCGCGTCCTTCACAGCGCCATGAACTTGCGGAATGCACCGGAAAGAATACGGATCCTGAACATGCGCTTTTTTACGGCTGATCATTTCGCTGCCTTCGAGCAGGGTTCTAAAATTGGCAGCAGTTTTTATCTGCCCCGGATGTGGCCTGATTTCCTGAACCTGAGACATAAATGGTTCGATCAGTCCATCAAAACTATCGAGCGACAAAGCTCCAATGATATCTGCATAATCGAGCAACCGGAAAGCTTTCAGGAGAGTAAAAACTGCATGGGCGCTCATAAACTGAGTTCCGTTCAGCAAAGCCAATCCTTCTTTTGCCTGAAGTCGGATCGGCTCCCACCCCATTTCCATCAACACTTCGGATGCTGATTTTTTGATTCCGTGGTGATAAACTTCGCCCAAACCGAGTAATGGCAGAAACAGTTTTGCCAGTGGAGCCAAATCTCCGCTTGCCCCGAGCGAACCTTGTTCACACACAATCGATAAAATGTCGTTATTGTATAAATCCAGAATCCGTTGGACAGTGATCAACTGAACAGCAGAATTTCCTTTTGCAAGTGCATGTGCTTTCAATAAAAGCATCAACCGAACCACATCCTGCGGAATTTCGGGGCCGAGATTGCAGGCATGTGAAATTACCAGGTTCTCCTGCAATTTGCTTAAATCATCTTTTGAAACTTCAATATTGCACAGCGCGCCAAAACCGGTATTAATGCCGTACAAAGGGCCATCGGTTTCGCTCATTTTCCGGTCGAGATACGCTTTGCTTTTTTCAATCAGGGCAACTGATTCTTCTGAAAGTACCAGCATCTTCCGGTGCTCCAGAATTTGCTCAATAATTGGATAGGTAAGCTGTTCAGGCGATATATAATGAATTTCTCTTTGCATAAGGGTATTGTTTTTATGTTTGGAAAATATCCAATACTCAATAACCAATATTGAATATCGAAGAAAAAATAAGAAATAAGAAATAAAGAAACAATCCAGAATTCGGATTACGCACGTTCAAGGCAAAACTTGAAACTTGGAACCTGAAACCTGGAACTAATGAGATATTCAGGGACAGCGGATGTCGCCCCCAATGGATTTTGAAAACCTGTATTCTTTGAGTAAAAAGATCATTCCTGAAAATTTTCAGGAAGTAACACAAACGAATTTTATGCGGAAAGGATTTTTATCAGTTCCTGTGCATCGACCAGTTGCTGGTCGCCGGAAAGCATATTTTTCAGGTTTATTTTGCCTTGTGCAAGTTCGTCTTCGCCAACAATTGCCACAAACGGGATATTTTTACTGTTTGCCCAGGTCATTTGCTTTTTCATTTTGCTCTGATCAGGGAAAATTTCCGCGTTGATTCCGGCTTTCCTGACCTCTGCCAAAACCGGCAAACAGAAAGCTTCTTCGGCAATACCAAGATTTACAAACATTAATTTGGTTGAATCGACTGTTGCCGAAGGGAACAATTGCAATTGTGTGAGCACATCGTAAATACGGTCGGCGCCGAATGAAATTCCAACTCCTGAAACGCCTGGCATACCAAAAATTCCGGTCAGGTCGTCGTAGCGGCCACCTCCACAGATGCTACCCATTGCCACATCTTTTGCCTTTACCTCGAAAATGGCTCCGGTATAATAATTCAATCCACGGGCAAGTGTCAGATCCAATTCAACTTCAGTGGTTAATTTGAAGGGTGCGAGGTAGGCAAACAAAGTGCGCATTTCGGCGATTCCTTTTGCACCGTTTTCCGATTGACCAATGGCAGATTCAAGTTGTGCTAATTTTTCGGAAACAGAACCCGACAAATGCAGTATCGGCTGAAGTTTATCAACAGCCACTTGCGGAATCCCTTTTTCGAGCAATTCCTCATTTACTTTTTCCAGACCAATTTTATCCAACTTGTCGATTGCAACGGTGATATCCACAATCCGGTCTTTTTCGCCAATCACTTCAGCAATTCCAGCCAATATTTTACGGTTATTGATTTTTACAACCGTATTGATTTTCAGCCTGGTGAAAACCGCATCAACAATCTGAACAAGTTCCATTTCGTTGAGCAACGAATCGCTGCCAACAATGTCAACGTCGCACTGGTAAAACTCACGGTAACGGCCTTTCTGCGGGCGATCGGCGCGCCAAACAGGCTGAATCTGGTAGCGTTTAAACGGAAATGAAATGTCGTTTCTATATTGAACCACGTAACGGGCAAAAGGCACCGTGAGATCATATCGCAAACCCTTTTCCGAAATTTTATGGGTGAGCCGGATGCTGTTTCGTTCCAGCAATTCCTGTTCGGCTGGGGCAGCGGCAAAATCGCCCGAATTCAGAATTTTGAACAGCAGCTTGTCACCTTCTTCACCGTATTTCCCCATCAAGGTCGATAGGTTTTCCATTGCCGGAGTTTCAATGGGTTGAAATCCGTACAGTCTGAAAATACTTTTAATCGAGTCAAAAATATAGTTCCGGTTGGTCATTTCAACCGGTGAAAAATCGCGTGTTCCTTTTGGAATCGAAGGTTTCTGTGCCATGTGTTCAATTTTTTCTGAAGGCGCAAAATTAAGGAAATTCAGGTTATACCAACATCGAACGCAGTATTTATAGACGATAATATTGTTCTGTCAGTTTCTTGAGGTATTGATCGCAATCAGGATGACCTTCTTTGGGAGCCCACGAAGCAAAATTTTTATCCGATATTTGAATGTACGGGCCATCTTTGATCTCATAAACAACTGTTCCCGATTCGAGTGAAACAACGTTGTGCCAAGCTCCAGGCGGTACTTCAATGGCGTAGTTTCCCTTCGCAGTATCAAGTAAAATAAAATCAAGCGGATTTCCAGAATCATCAAAAATCACTACCACCAGGCTTCCACGCAAAACAATAAAAACTTCGCGTTTATCAGGATTTTCATGTTTGTGTGGCTGAATATACGTTCCGGGTTCAAAAGCATTCAACATCCGGTTGATCGGATCAGCCAAATCTTCGTGAAAGTTTTGATTTAGGCGTTTTCGTGACGAGATTTCGGCCTTTTGGCTCAACTCTGAGAGCAATTTTGAGGAAACAATTTTGAGCATAACTAATTGATAAAACAATTTTTGTTGAACTTTTTGACTATCCAAAATATCATAATCGAGATTTCATAAAAAAGTCCGAAACGATTACCTGTCGCGGACCTTTTCGTAATTTATCGACTCAGGGGGTGACTTTGAGTCACCCCCTGAGTAAAACCTAATCTTTAGCCAGTTTTTTGTATTTCACCCGATGCGGATCAACACCGCCCATTCTCTCTTTATACGGTTTTCTAATCCGTGATTATTTAATTTCCAATCTCATACAAATATTCTGGTGCAAAGTCAGCTCCATTGCTCCATTCAATCGTATTAAATCTTACAGTAAACGACTGAAAATAAGCTTTGTCTTTAAGTGGTTCAAATACTTTGCCTGTCAGCTTATCGAATAAATCAACGGTTTTATATTCACCGTTGTTAAAAAGCAGGTTGATTTTATAATCACCTAAATACTTGGCACTTAATACTTCCAAAAACATAATTCTATTTTAATGGGTCAATTCTTTTCAATGGGTCGCCTTTTTGCGCTAATTCCCAGTCTTCTAATAGCTCATCAGTATGAAGTTCTAACCAATCAAATATCATTTTCAATGCTCTTTGGGGCATTTCACCTTTAACAATTCCATCCTTAATGGTTACAATAGCTTTATATTCACCGTACCAAACATGAAAATGAGGAGGTGAATGATCCTTAAAGTTCATTAAAATGATTAGTCCGTAAAATGTGCTTATTTCTGGCATTTTTATTTCAAAGATACAAATCTTTCAGAAAATATTCCTCGTTCAAAAACCTTTGAAAATAAGAAAGTCCGAAGCAATTACCCCCCCGGACTTTTCTGTATTTTATCGACTCAGCGGGTGACTTGAAGTCACCCGCTGAGTAACCTAATCTTTCACCAACTTTTTATACTTCACACGTTTTGGACCAACATCGCCCATTCGCTTTTTGCGGTTTTCTTCGTAGTCAGTAAATCCTCCTTCGAAGAAAACTACTTTCGAATCGCCTTCGAATGCCAGAATATGAGTGGCAATGCGGTCGAGGAACCAGCGGTCGTGCGAAATCACCACGGCGCAACCTGCAAAGTTATCAAGGCCTTCTTCCAAAGCACGTAAAGTATTGATATCAATATCATTGGTTGGCTCATCGAGTAGCAGCACGTTTCCTTCTTCTTTCAACGCCAATGCAAGATGCAACCTGTTCTTTTCCCCTCCAGAAAGGTATCCGCATTTCTTTTCCTGATCGGCACCACCAAAATTGAATCGGGAAACGTATGCACGGGCATTCAATTGCTTGCCTCCAATAGAAATCAAATCACTTCCACCGGTAATTACCTGAAAAACTGTCTTTTCAGGATCAATGGCTTTATGGGTTTGATCGACATAGGCAAGTTTCACGGTCTCGCCCACTTCAAAAGTTCCTTTGTCCGCCTTTTCCAATTCCATGATTAGTTTAAACAGGGTAGTTTTACCGGCACCATTTGGACCTATAACGCCAACAATTCCGTTTGGAGGAAGCACAAAATCAAGGTTCTCGAACAATATGCGATCGCCGTAACCTTTTAAAACACCTTGCGCGGAGATTACCCGTTCACCCAAACGTGGTCCGTTCGGGATAAAGATTTCGAGTTTTTCTTCTTTTGATTTCACATCTTCATTTACCATGCGGTCGTAAGCACCCATGCGGGCTTTCGACTTTGCCTGACGGGCTTTGGGCGCCATGCGTATCCATTCGAGCTCCCTCTCCAGCGATTTGCGGCGTTTCGAAGCCACCTTTTCTTCCTGCTCCATACGTTTCGATTTCTGATCGAGCCATGATGAATAATTTCCTTTCCATGGAATTCCTTCACCGCGGTCAAGTTCTAAGATCCAACCGGCAACATTGTCAAGGAAATACCTGTCGTGAGTAATACAGATTACTGTTCCCTTGTATTGCTGAAGGTGCAATTCAAGCCATTGAATTGATTCCGCATCCAAATGGTTGGTTGGCTCATCAAGCAACAATACATCAGGTTCTTTCAGCAAAAGGCGGCACAATGCAACCCTGCGGCGTTCGCCTCCTGAAAGTTCACCGATAAGCTGATCGTCAGGCGGACATTGAAGTGCATCCATCGCACGTTCGAGTTTGGCATCCAGGTTCCATGCATCCAAATGATCAATTTTATCCTGAAGGACCGCCTGTTCTGCGATCATTTTGTCCATTAAATCGGCATTTTCATACACATCAGGATCGCCAAATTTCAAGTTAATGTCTTCGAAAGCCTTCAAAACATCCACAATTTCCTGAACGCCTTCCTGAACAATTTCCTTAACTGTTTTCGTTTCGTCGAGCTGCGGATCCTGTTCGAGGTAATCGACGGTGTATCCCGGAGCAAAAACAACATCTCCCAGATAGGTACTTTCAAGTCCGGCAATAATTTTAAGCAAGGTTGATTTACCTGAACCATTCAACCCGATGATTCCGATTTTGGCACCAAGGTAAAATGACAATGAAATATCTTTCAATACCTGTTTTTGCGGTGGAAATGTTTTATTTACCCGATGCATCGAGAAAATAATCTTTTTATCGTCTGCCATAAATATTTATTTATTTTTTATTTAACTGTTTTTAATCAAATCTGTCTGTTGGCTTATCTAAAAGCGCTTTTGAGTTACCAAAATTAGTTCTTTTTCAGTAGCAAATTCCGTAGTTTTAACCAGCGATTCGGGGAATAGAATAATTTAGCTTTGATTC
>JAUYEQ010000089.1 GCA_030691295.1 Bacteroidota bacterium | reverse complement strand
AAAATCAAAGGAGGTATAATGTAAAAACAACATGGCAGGTTAAGTTGGTGGGCAAAAAAATATTGTCCGCAGCTACTGCTTTGCCATTTAATCATCCCAATTACGAATCAAAGCTAAATTATTCTATTCCCCGAATCGCTGCGAAAGGTGTTCAGCCTTGTAATTTTCTTTTACTTCAATAATCGCCTGAAGTGCACGGCATATTTCGTCTTTTGCTTCAATCTGCTCTTTTGGGTTCAGGCAGTTGTCGCAGTTTCCGCAGGGTTCTTCGAGCTTTTCACCAAAATAATTCAGGAGGATGATACGCCGGCAAATGGCCGATTCTGCATAAGAAGCGGTATCGAGCAACAACTGACGTCCGATTTCCTGTTCGGCAACCGGTTTGCCCTGCATAAATTTTTCAAGTTTATGAATGTCTTTTGCCGAATAAAGCGTGATACATTTCCCTTCGCCGCCATCCCGTCCGGCACGGCCAGTCTCCTGGTAATAACCTTCCAGACTTTTAGGAATGTCGTAATGGATCACAAAACGAACGTCCGGCTTGTCGATCCCCATTCCAAACGCGATGGTAGCCACGATCACGTCAGCATCTTCCATCAGAAATTTATCCTGATTGCCCGATCGCGTAGCCGAATCCATTCCGGCATGATAAGGCAAAGCTTTGATATTATTTACGACCAGCGTTTGGGTAAGTTCTTCTACCCTCTTCCGGCTCAAACAGTAAATAATTCCTGATTTTCCTTCGTTCTCCTTGATAAACTTGATGATTTGCGATTCGGGTTTTGATTTTGGCAATACTTCGTAATACAGGTTCGGACGGTTGAACGACGCCTTGTAAACATCTGCATTGAGCATTCCGAGTGTTTTCTGTATGTCGTGCTGAACCTTGGCGGTGGCAGTGGCAGTCAGAGCCATCAATGGTGCTGCCCCTATTTCGGATACAATGGGTTTGATCCGCCTGTATTCAGGCCTGAAATCATGACCCCATTCCGAAATACAATGCGCTTCATCGATGGCATAAAATGAAATTTTTATATTTTTCAGGAATTCGATGTTGTCCTCTTTCGTCAAACTTTCAGGAGCAACATACAATAACTTTGTTTTCCCGCTGGTCACGTCGTCGCGTACTTTTTGGGCAGCTGCCTTGTTAAGCGACGAGTTTAAGAAGTGTGCAATTCCATCTTCAGTGCCAAAACTGCGGATTGAATCAACCTGATTCTTCATTAAAGCAATCAATGGAGAAATAATGATGGCAGTACCCTCCATGATAAGTGCCGGTAATTGGTAGCACAATGATTTTCCACCTCCGGTGGGCATTAATACGAATGTATCGTGGCCCTTCAATACACTTTTGATCACATCTTCCTGCTGGCCTTTAAAACGATCGAACCCAAAATATTTTTGGAGATGTTCTGATAATGTTAACTCTATTCCCATATATAAAAAAGACCTCTTTTCAGATCAATATATTAATTCGTAATTTTTTAAGTTTCCCGAAGGTAAATAAAATATCATTAAAAACGCAATGATCATGATTGAAATTAAATACTTTTGGATCGCTTTTAAGTAAAATTAAGAGATAGGAAACAATTGAAACAGGAATATAAGCTATATTTGTGCAACTTTTTTAATTACCAATCAGACCAAATTATCGCCCGAAATATGTCAGAACAAGCCCGCATCGAAGAGCAATCAACAAAAAAAAGTAAGAAGAAAGAGCCAAAAGCAGAAATGTCGTTCCTCGACCATCTGGAAACCCTGAGGTGGCATATTATTAAATCGGTAATTGCCATTTTCGTTTTTGCAATAGGTGCATTCATAGCCAAAGACTTCATCTTTGATTCAGTCATATTTGCACCCAAGAATCCTGATTTCTGGAGCAACCGGATGATGGCAAAACTCGCGGATTATGTGGGTGTTGAAGCTTTGAAGATCAACACGCACGAATTGCAACTGATCTCCATCAGCATGTCGGGTCAGTTTATGGTGCATATCTGGACCGCAATTATCGCTGGTTTTATTGTCGCTTTCCCTTATGTGATATATCAGTTCTGGAGCTTTATCAGGCCGGCACTCTATGAAAATGAACGCAAACATGCCACCGGAGCTGTTTTCTATATGTCGCTATTATTTCTTATGGGAATTATGTTTGGCTATTATCTGATAGTTCCGATGTCAGTCGATTTTTTAGGCAGATATAGTATTAGTGATGTTGTTGTCAATCAAATAAATATACTTTCCTATATTAGCACAGTAACTTCCATCGTTATTGCCGGTGGGGTGATTTTCGAATTGCCTGTCGTTGCATTTTTCCTCAGCAAAGTTGGAATTCTGACACCCAAGTTTATGAAAACATACAGGAGGCATTCGTATGTTGTTTTACTGATAATATCAGCAATCATTACACCTCCTGATATGTTTAGTCAGATCATGGTTTGTATTCCGCTGGTAATCCTCTATGAAATTAGTATTGTAATCTCCGGAAGGGTACAAAAGGCCAATGCGCGAAAGATCGATGAAATTTAAAAACCAAAGGTTAATACTTCAGGAATGAAACTAAGGGCCGAAAATATTGTAAAAAAATACCGTAAACGTACTGTCGTTAAAGGCGTTTCATTTGAAGTAAACCAGGGCGAAATTGTTGGTTTGCTTGGCCCGAACGGTGCAGGAAAAACAACTTCGTTTTATATGATTGTTGGTTTGATAAAACCTTTGATGGGCAAAATATTCCTTGACGACGAAGAAATTACCAATCTGCCTGTTTACAAGAGGGCGCAAAAAGGTATCGGCTACCTGTCGCAGGAGGCATCTGTTTTCAGGCAAATGAGCGTTGAAGACAATATTCTGTCGGTACTCGAAATGACCAACCTGCCAAAAGACTACCAACATCAGAAAGTGGAAACTTTGCTCAGCGAATTTGGTCTGCAGCACATTCGCACAAGTAAAGGGTTTCAGCTTTCAGGCGGCGAACGGCGGCGTACCGAAATCGCCAGGGCGCTGGCCATCGATCCGAAATTTATATTACTCGACGAACCTTTTGCCGGTGTTGACCCGATTGCAGTTGAAGACATTATGCACATTGTACAAACGCTCAAGGAAAAAAATATTGGCGTTCTGATAACCGACCACAATGTTCACGAAACCCTAACCATCACCGATCGTTCGTACCTTTTATACGAAGGATCGATCATGAAAGCAGGTACAGCCGAAGAACTTGCTTCCGACGAAGAAGTTCGCCGTGTTTATCTGGGACAGAATTTCGAACTTCGCTAGTCAGCTTCAATGGGAAAATGTTATATCCACAAATCACACAAATGAACCCCAATGAACACAAATTAATAAAATCATCAGATTCAGACTCTATTTGTGTTTATCTGTGTCGATTTGCGTGATTTGTGGAGAAACTGGTTTTGTGTGTTTGTTTTTCTTCCTGAAAAAGAATCAAAAAGATTGGCCGACGCTGTTGCAGGGATAAAAAATTGGCCTATATTTGCACCGCATTTAGCGGGCGTGGCGGAATTGGTAGACGTGCCAGACTTAGGATCTGGTGCCTTACGGCGTGGGGGTTCGAGTCCCTTCGCCCGCACAACAAAAATAACCGCCTTGCTTACCTTGAAAAAGGATAAGCAAGCGGTTTTTATTAATTTAAAGCAACAGGTTTTAGATCCGAAACCTTTTCGAAGATCTTCTTCCGAGCTGATTTCCAATAACTTTAAGTTAAAAATATGAACATTACCAGAGAAAATACCGACGAACTGAATGCAGTACTCACCATTTTGGTTGAGAAAAGTGATTACGAAACAACAGTAAACGACGTTCTGAAAAACTATCGCAAAAAAGCCAATATGCCTGGATTTCGTCCGGGAATGGTTCCTGCCGGTTTAATCAAAAAAATGTACGGGAAATCAGCACTGGCTGAAGAGGTAAATAAAATCATCTCGAAAAGCCTGACTGATTATATTTATGCTGAAAAACTGAATATTCTGGGAGAACCTCTTCCAAACGAAGAAAAACAATTGAAAATCGACTGGGACAACCAATCTGATTTCAGCTTTGTTTTCGACATTGCAACAGCTCCCGAAATTGAAGTGGTACTCGATAACAATACAATTTTACCTTATTACAGCATTGTTGCCGGTGAAGAACTGGTTGACAAACAGGTTGAAGCTTATGCCGGTCGCCTGGGCGAAAACAAAGTTGTTGACAGTATTGAAGAAAAAGATACCGTTCGCGGAACTTTCGTACAGTTAGATGAAACAGGCAACGAGCTTGTGGGCGGAATTCTGGCCGACAAGGTGGTTATTGCCATCGACGTAATGAAAGACGAAGAAATTAAAGCGTCGTTCATCGGAAAAAAAGCCGGCGATGTAGTTGTTTTTGATCCACTGAAAGCATACGATAACAAACACGAAGTTGGCCACATGCTGAATATCTCGCATGAAGAGGCTGAAAACATTTCAGGAAATTTCAGCTTTACCATCGAAGAAGTGCTTCGTTTCGAAAAAGCTGAACTGACACCTGAATTGTTCGGGAAAATCTACGGCGAAGAATCAGGAATCACTACTGAAGAAGAATTCAAGGCCAAAGTTAAATCTGAAATTGAAGAAAACTTTGTTTATTCGAGCGATTATAAGTTTGCAATTGACAGCCGCGACGCCTTGGTTAAAAAAATACAGTTCGATTTGCCGGAGGCGTTCCTGAAACGCTGGATAAAGGTCACCAACGAAAAAATGACAATGGAGCAGATTGATGCCGATTTTGATCATTTTATGCTCGACCTGAAATGGCAGCTGATCAAAGACAAAATTGTAAAAGACAATGAATTGAAGGTAACCGAAGAAGATGTTCATGCATTGGCAAAAGAAATGACTGCCATGCAATTCCGTCAATACGGGCTGAACAACGTTGCTGATGAGCACCTCGAGAATTACGCCAATCAAATGATGAAAAACGAGGAAGAGCGTCGTAAGGTTGTTTCAAAAGCGCAGGAAGATGTCATCATTACAGCCATCAAAACCAAAGTTACGCTCGACATTAAAGAAGTAAGCAATGAAGAGTTTAACAAAATGCTTGAAAATTAATTGAATGGCCGTATAGCCAAAAGTATATTTTCTTAACTTTGTGAGAATTAGTTTTAACCTTTTTTTGCGGGAAGTTTAAAATCAATTCTCACATTTTTTTTAATCAGTAGAAACAACATTATGAACGACGGAAAAGAATTCAACAAATATGCGAGGAAACATTTGGGCATCAGCAGCCTTAATTTAAATCGCTTCGATTCAATTTTCACCAACAGCATGACTCCTTATATTATTGAGGAACGTCAGTTAAACGTTGCTTCCATGGACGTGTTTTCAAGGCTTATGATGGATCGGATTATCTTTCTGGGTACTCCGATCGACGATTACATCGCCAACATCGTTCAGGCACAGCTGCTTTTTCTTGAATCTTCAGATCCAAAAAAAGATATCCAAATCTATTTCAATACTCCCGGAGGATCGGTTCATGCCGGATTGGGAATTTACGATACCATGCAGTACATTTCATCTGATGTGGCCACCATTTGTACAGGAATGGCCGCTTCGATGGGCGCTGTATTGCTTACCGCCGGAACGCATGGAAAACGGTCGGCACTGAAACACTCACGTGTAATGATTCACCAGCCAATGGGTGGTGCACAGGGCCAGGCTTCCGATATTGAAATTACTGCCCGTGAAATCCAGAAGTTGAAAAAAGAATTGTACGAAATTATAGCTTTCCACAGTGGAAAATCCTACAAGGAAATTGAAAAAAATTCTGATCGCGACTACTGGATGACTTCAACCGAAGCCAAAGAATACGGCATGATTGACGATGTGCTGACCAGAAATAATAAATAGTGATTAAGATTAGAGTATATGAAAATGGATAAATGTTCGTTTTGCGGACGTGAAAAAAAAGAGGTCAACCTGCTGATTGCGGGAATAGAAGGACATATTTGCGACAATTGTGTTGAGCAGGCTCACGCCATTGTTGAAGAAGAATTTAAGAAAGACGTTAAGGTTGATACCAAGATGATCAAACTGATGAAGCCAAGAGAAATCAAAAGCTTTCTGGATCAGTATGTGATCGGACAGAATCAGGCCAAGAAAATATTATCGGTGGCTGTATACAACCACTACAAAAGGCTCAACCAACCGGTTTCAAATGATGAAACTGAAATTGAAAAATCAAATATCATCATGGTTGGCGAAACCGGAACAGGAAAAACATTGCTGGCCCGTACCATCGCGAAAATGCTGCATGTACCTTTCACAATCGTTGATGCCACTGTTTTGACAGAAGCAGGTTATGTTGGCGAAGACATCGAAAGTTTACTTACCCGTTTGCTTCAGGTGGCCGATTACAACGTGGAAGCTGCCGAACGTGGCATCGTTTTCATCGATGAAATAGATAAAATTGCCCGCAAAGGCGATAACCCCTCAATTACCCGCGATGTTTCGGGCGAAGGTGTTCAGCAGGGATTGCTTAAATTACTCGAAGGCGCCATCGTGAACGTTCCACCGCAAGGCGGACGCAAACATCCGGAGCAGAAAATGATTGCCGTTAATACCAAAAACATTTTATTCGTTTGTGGCGGCGCATTCGACGGTATTGAAAGAAAGATTGCACAACGGCTAAACACAAAAATCGTTGGTTACGGTGCTCAAAAATCAGCCGATCATCTCGACCGCGATAACATGCTTCAGTATATTTCTCCCCAGGATTTAAAATCGTTTGGGTTAATTCCTGAAATCATTGGCCGTATTCCGGTACTGACTTATTTGGAACCTCTCGACAGAAAGGCTTTGCGCAGTATTTTGACTGAACCCCGCAATTCGCTGATCAAACAGTATGTCAAATTATTTAAACTTGACGACATCGAACTGAGTTTTGAAGAAGAAGCGCTGGAATTTATTGTCGATAAAGCCATCGAATTTAAACTTGGCGCCCGCGGCCTTCGCGCCATTTGCGAAAACATCATGAACGATGCCATGTTTGACAGTCCTTCCACAAATGTTAAAAACATGAAAATCGGACTCGACTACGCTCAGGAAAAAATTGACGGAACAATTACTGTTCGCTTAAAGGCAAGCTAATTTGAAATGGAAGAACAATTTATAGAGAAAGGCGATTTTGTACGTATTGACGGAATCAATGCAGTGGTTGTTGGAACCGATGAAGACGAAAATATTCCGGAGGATCACATTGCAGTGTTTTTTGGTTCTGAAATAGCCAAACGCGAATCCGAAGGAGGCACAGGAAACGGGCAGCCACAGGTATGGATTGTTCCTATAGATTTGTGCGAAGATGGCCTGGAGCCGGAGTATCTGGAAGAATAACACCAATCCCAATCCCTCGGGATGTCAAAACGAACCCTCAGCCCGGCGGTTTGAAGGCCTGCGCACTCGCTTAAAGTTCTATTCATCAATTCTGTTTCTGTTTTTCTGCCGATTGGGGATCAAATTTTATCTGTAAACTCCAAAAGACAGTGATTACCCCGACTGAATTCATACTTATGCACGAAATCCTGATCCGGCAAATCTCCATTGCCAGCGTTTCACTCCTGAATTTGGCAATTACTGTGTGGTATTGCTGGTTAACTTACAAACAAAAGATAAAACCGGCACTGGCGATGTGGATATTTTTCACCATTGCAGTGGCAATTAGTCTTACGACTTATATGGAATCAGATAATTTTAGCTTATTCGATAATATTCTGAACACCACCGATCTTGCCCTTACCGCCATTGTTTCCATCGCTATTTACCTTTTCGGCGACCACTCAACGCGTTTTAGCCGTTTCGACAAAGCCTGCCTGATTGCAGTGTTGGCCATCGTGGTTTTCTGGTTCATTACCAAAAATCATTTCTTAACCCATGCACTAACACAGGGAATTCTGGTAATTGCCTATTTCCCGGTGCTCAGCCGTTTGTGGAAAACCAAAAAGAACGGTGAATCGTTCCTGATTTGGACAGGCATGTTGCTGGCTCCGATGCTGTCGTTGATATCAAGCAAAGGAACGCTGGCGACCATTTATTCTGTAAGGGCTATCGTTTGTATTTCGGTGCTGATGTTGCTCATGTTACGTGTTGAATACATCACCAAAAAACAATTTGTGAGAGACCAAAATTAACCTAAATTTGTGCAACACTCTCTAAAATGACCTTTGATATGACAACTCAAAAAACCGTTGGTGAAAAAATTAAACAAATTCGCGAAATAAAAAAAGTCAGTCTTGAAGAGCTGGCCGAACGGAGCGGAATGGAAATCGCAATGGTGCAGATGATAGAACAGGAAAGGAATATTCCGTCATTGGCTCCCCTGATTAAAATTGCCCGCGCACTGGGTGTACGCCTTGGCACTTTTCTCGATGACAGTAATTCATACGGTCCGGTGGTGGTGCGCTCTGGCGAATACCACAAAGGGGTGCGGTTTACCTCACAAGCCAGTGAATCGCGTGACCACCTGAATTTCTTTTCTCTTGCATTCGACAAAGCGGGCAGAAACATGGAACCATTTATTATCGACATTGAGCCCGGACAACAATCTGATTACATGCTTTCGTCGCACGAGGGTGAAGAATTTATTTATGTGCTTGATGGTTCGGTTGAAATCAATTACGGAAAAGAAATTTACAAGCTGGATAAGGGCGACAGTATTTATCTGGATTCAATTGTGCTGCACAATGTACATGCCGGCAACCACCAGTCAGCCAGAATTCTTGCAGTGGTATATGCTCCCTTTTAAGCTTCATTCCTGAAAACCTGATTTCATGCAACTACTTGATTATACGCTTGGCGAATTACTTGAAAAGTATGCCATTGAAGCTCCCGACAGGGAATTTATGGTGTATGCCGACCGGAATTTACGTTTTACTTATTCACAGTTTAATGAAAGGGTTGACCAGCTGGCCAAAGGTTTGCTGTACATCGGCGTAAGGCCGGAAGACAAAGTTGGCATCTGGGCAAACAATGTCCCCGACTGGCTTACCTTTATGTTTGCAACGGCGAAAATCGGAGCAATACTGGTCACCATCAATACCAGCTATAAATCTTCGGAGTTGGAGTACCTGCTTGAAAATGCCGATATTCACACCCTTTGCCTTGTGGATGGATTTCGCGACAGCGATTATGTGAACATGATTTTCGACCTTGTTCCCGAATTAAAAAACAGTCAGCGTGGAAACCTTAAAAGTGAAAAATTTCCGATGCTTCAGAACGTTATTTTTATCGGGCAGCAAAAGCACCGTGGAATGTACAACACTGCTGAACTCATGTTGCTTGGCAGCCACATCGACGATTTCGAGCTGGAGCAGATAAAGGAAAATATTACCTGCCATGATGTTGTGGGTATGCAATATACATCAGGAACGACCGGCTTCCCCAAGGGAGTGATGCTGACCCACCACAACATTTTAAACAACGGATTTGCCGCTGGCGAATGTATGAAATTCACCCACAAGGAACGATTATTGGTTTGTGTGCCACTGTTCCATTGTTTCGGCTGCGTACTGGCACTTTGTGCGGTTATTACCCATGGAGCGACAATGGTAATGGTAGAAAATTTCGATCCGCTGATGGTATTGGCTTCCGTAGAAAAGGAAAGATGTACTGCTTTACACGGAGTACCAACCATGTTTATAGCTGAATTGAACCACCCGATGTTCAGCATGTTCGATCTGAGTTCGCTGCGTACCGGAATCATGGCCGGCTCACTTTGCCCGATAGAAACCATGAATCAGGTGATGCAGAAAATGAACATGAAAGACGTCATTATCGTGTATGGCCTCACCGAAACTTCGCCGGGAATGACTGCCACCCGAACACATAATTCTCCTGAAGTTCGGGCAACCACAGTTGGTTTCGAATTTCCCAATGTGGAAGTTAAAATAGTAAATCCTGAAACAGGGAGTGACAGTGGGGTGGGAGAGCAGGGAGAAATTTGCTGCCGTGGTTATAACCTGATGAAAGGCTATTATAAAAATCCGGAGGCAACTGCCAAAGTAATCGACAAAGATGGTTGGCTTCATTCTGGCGATTTGGCAATGAAAACTCCCGATGGATTCTACCGCATCACCGGTCGCATAAAAGACATGATTATCCGTGGCGGAGAAAATATCTATCCGCGGGAAATTGAGAACTTTATTTACAACATGCCTGAAGTGGAAGCCGTTGAAGTAGTGGGCGTTCCGAGCAAAAAATACGGCGAACAGGTTGGCGCTTTTATCAAACCTAAAACAGGTCATGAATTAACAGAAGAAGCCGTTCAGGAATTCTGCCGTGGTAAAATTGCACGGTATAAAATTCCGCAATTCATTTTCTTCGTCGATGAATTCCCGATGACCGCCAGCGGGAAAATCCAGAAATACAAACTCCGGGAATTAAGTCTCGAATTGCTTGCAAACAAGGGTATCGAGGTAATTTAGCGCTTCAGGCATTTCTGATTTTATTAGCTCGCATTTAATTCAGAATAAAAGATAAAGTATTGACCTCAAATTGTTCTAAACAATCTAAAACAGCAACAATATGGAACCCGAAATGAGTTTAAAAAACACCAAAAATGAAATCCTCTCGGCATACGAGGATGCTTTGAAAAAACTTCAGGCTCAAAAAACTTCGGAGCCCAAACAGGTGCAGGAAGAAAAACGGCAACAGGAAGTCATAAAAAAAGCTTCGGACAATACCAACGAAGGAATTGTAACGGGCATTACCACACTCAAATTAAATGTTGCCAAAGAACTGGATAAGCTGAGCGAACAATTGAGCTCAGAATATAAAAAACTGGAAGACATCCAAATGGCCACGCGGCTTGAAAAACAAAATCTGGAAGAATTGTACCAGGTTACCGCCAATGCCGATTCGCTGGCGGCCATGCTTCAGGCACAAAAAGAGCGGAAAGCGCAATTTGAAACCGAAATGGCAGAAAAGCGCACTGCATTTGAGGAAAAGATGAAAGCCGACAAGCTGAATTCGGAAGAGAAAATCAGGAACGAAAATGAAGCATTCGAGACTTCGCTGAAAGCCCAAAAAGAACTTTGGAAAACTGAACAGTTAAAATGGGCAGATCAGCAAAAAGAGCAGAAGGAAAAAACCGAAAAAGAACGGAAACGCGAGGAGGAGGAATATGCTTATGCGCTTAAACTGACAAGAAAAAAGGACAACGACCTTTACGAAGAGAAAAAAGCCAGTCAGGAAAAAGAATTGGCCGAAAAGAAAAAAACTTTTGACCTTGAAATTGCCCAGCGCGAAGCACAGGTTGTTTCAGCCGAAAATGAACTTAAAGAATTGAGGACAAAAAATGCGGCGTTCGCTGCTGAAATTGACAAGGCTGTGGCTGCCGCTGTGAAATTGGCTACTGAAAAACTGCAATCCGAATTCAGGTTCGAAAAAGAACTGACAGCCAAACAGACTGAAGGTGAGCTTAAACTAAAAGAGCAGACCATCGAAACGCTGAAAAGCAAAATTAAAGATATGGAGGCCTTGGTGAACGAAGCTTCGAAAAAAGCCACGACTGCCGAAATCAGCGTGAAAGACATTGCCATGAAAGCAATTGAAAGTTCAGGCAAAATGCAGTTATTCGGGAATTCGCGTGAAAGTTCAGGAAAAGAATAAAGAAAAACCAAACTTGCCGGCTTTAAAGGATGAGTTTCGAAAAGCAGGACTGGTGGTATAAAATTCATAAAAAAGTCCGAAGCAGAACGCTCCGGACTTTTTTATGGTTTAACAAACCAAATTACATTTTATAATACTGCTCCCAACCTTTGCGTGGCGGAGCGCCAACCAACATCTGATTGGCCAGTTTGTTATTGGTAATCTGTTTCTTTTCGCGGTCAAAAACAATTTTGGTATTCAGTTGCTGCGCCAAAACGCCAAGGTTGAAAACCTGGCTCAAAGGACCGGCAATTTCAAAGGGCGAGCGTGTTTTCTCTTCGCCTTTCACTGCCTTCAGGAAGTTCGCATAATGGTTCGACGGACTTTTTGGAACTTCAGGTAATTTCGATTCCATTTCCTTTGCTTTTTCAGCCGGTATGATTGACAGGGTCGAACCATGCGATCCACCTTTGAAAATCAAGTCTTTGCTGTAAATTTCCTTGCCGGGATTCAGTTTGGCAGGTTGTATTTTACCAACGCTTGTTGGCGGAATATTCGGATCAAGTTCTGAAGTGCCAAATCCTTCAGGAACCTGCGGAATATTGTTTACGCCATCGTGCCACATAATTTCAAGCGGAGGCATGTTGCCACGTTTCGGGAATTTAAACGACAGTGTTGACGACATCGGAAAAAAGAATGGATTGTGACCTTCGAGTTTCACCGGATCGACTTCGTAGGGCAAGCCCAGATTCAGGAATTCATGGGCTGTATCGATGATGTGAGCGCCCCAGTCGCCCAATGCGCCCATCCCGAAATCGTACCAGCAGCGCCATTGTCCGTTGATAAAGTCTTTGTTGTAATCGTGCTCTTTAACGGCCATCAGCCAGATATCCCAGTCCAGTGTTTCCGGAATTGGTTCTGCATTCGGAAATTTGGTCATTTTCGTATCCCATCCGTGCCAGCGACGTGCCGAGTTCATGTGTGCAGTAATCGCAGTCACATCTTTAATGATTCCGGCTTCGGTCCATGCTTTAAACTGAAAGTAATTGGCATCCGAATGTCCCTGATTTCCCATTTGGGTAACCACCTTGTATTTTTGGGCACCTTTAATCATCAGTTCAACTTCGTTGAAAGTACGGCCCATTGGTTTTTCAACATAAACAGGCTTGCCCAAACTCATGGCCAGCATGGTAATCGGGAAATGGGAATGATCGGGGACTCCTACCAAAACGGCATCAATCTGACTGGCCATTTTGTCAAACATTTTCCTGAAATCCTGAAAGCGTGGTACGTCCGGAAATTTTTCGAGTGTTTTTAAAGTATGAGGTGCGCCCATGTCGGTATCGCAAAGCGCTACGATGTTGCATAATCCGGTATTGTACATTGAATTAATATCCGATCCTCCCTGGTTGCCGATTCCGATACAGGCAAGGTTTACACGTTCGTTTGCTGCGGCTAACCCGGCAGTTGGCGCGGTAAAACCCGACATGGCTTTTGTAAGAATGGTAGGAAATACCATCATGGATGATAAGGCAGCAGCTTGTTTCAGAAACAACCTCCGCGAAGCTTCATCGTGTTTTGTCATGAATAAATTTTGTTAGTTGGGTTTTCAAATTAAATCGCAATAGTTGGTAAAAGTAAAAAGAAAACTGTTGAACGCAATTATTTTTGTGGTTACAATTTGTAAGTTACAATTTGTAAGTTAATTTTGAGGTAAAAAAGATCATGGGCATAAAACAATATGAGAATCCGTTTCCTGTTACCACTTATCTGGGAGCTGAATATTTTTGCGACAGGGAACAAGAAACCGCACGTTTGATCAGTAATATCCGGAGTGGTAATTCAACCACTCTGATTGCGATCCGACGTATAGGAAAAACTGGTCTTATTCATCATGTATTTTCGCAACTTCCGCAGGGCTGGAAAGGAATTTACGTTGATATTCTTGAGACTGAAAACCTTAACCATTTTTTAAATTTGCTGGCAACCTCGATAATTAATGCCATTCCCGAAAAAAGCAGTTTTGGTAAGCACTTCTGGAACTTAATAAAATCGCTGCGGCCTTTTATCAGTTATGACGCACTGACAGGCTTGCCTCAGGTATCTTTCGATATCAAGCCGAAAGAAGTTGAAATAAACATCCATTCTATTTTCCAATTTCTGGAAATTCAGGAATATAAAATCGTTGTGGCCATCGACGAGTTTCAGCAAATATCAAGGTATCCCGAAAAAAATACAGATGCCTGGCTTCGAACAAGAATTCAGCAACTGAAAAATGTAGTTTTTATCTTTTCCGGAAGCCAGCAGCATCTTATGGCTGAGCTTTTTACTTCTCCACATCGTCCGTTTTTCCGCAGTACCCTAATAATGAAATTAGAAAAGCTGAACAGCGAGGTTTATTGCAATTTCATTATTTCCATTTTCAGCAAGTATAAAAAATCCGTGAGCATCGAAATTGCAAGTCAAATACTTGACTGGTCAAAGACACATACCTTTTATGTACAACAGCTGTGTAACCGCGTATTTGCATCAACAATCAAAGAAGTTACAACTGAATCATGGAAACAACAGGCCCACCAATTGCTTACAGAGCAGGAACCGGTTTTTTTTATACTCCGGAACATGCTGACCAAGCCACAATGGAGGTTGCTAAAGGCCATGGCTCATGACGGGATTGTTTATCAGCCGACAGCCAAAGCTTTTTTAGTTAAGCATCATTTAGGAACCTCTGCAACAGTTCTTCGTTCGTTAAAAACATTAATGGAATACGAACTCATTATTAAAGAATTTGATGCTGACGGATCTTCCTTTTATGGCGTATATGATGTGTTTTTGCAACGATGGGTTGAACTATCCATTTAATTATTCATCCTTTGTCGTTTTATTTCGTTAACGGAATCCTTGCAACAGTCAACGAATTCGCATCCAAATTAAGAACTATTTTCTTTCCTGAAATCTTCAGCTTCCGCTCTACGGGAGTAACCACTTCGGGTTTTCCAATGTGGTTGTAGGCAGTCAAATCTTCATTTGTTAATACCTGAAGACTGATTTCACTTGCCGATATTTTACGCCCTTCCAAAGATAGATTCAGGCTTGCAGGTTTTTTTGCCACATTCACGAGTTTTACCACCAGCTCCGAAGTTTTTGAATCGACGGTTGCACTGGCGTACAAACTATCCTGCCCTGTCAAAGCTTTGCCGTCAACCAAAGCCGAAACAACATCGGTTCCTGCATTGGTCGAGAACATTTTTTGCACGTAATAATTGGGAGTTGCCACCACCTGCTCGTTATTGAACCAGATCAGGTCGGGGCGCCACTGCCATGCGTTCACATTTCCAAAAAGCGGAGCGTACGAGGCAAGGTGCACCACATCTGCATTGCGCTCCAGTCCGGTCATAAAAGCGGCTTCGGCCAACGCGCTTTTCCATGTATTGCGCGATTCGGCATCTTTCCCTTCTTTATCGTGGGCTGCATATTCACCGGCAAATACTTTCGGGCCATTGCGGTCGTACGAATCGTAGCGGGCGGCGTTTTGCAAAAACCAGTCCGGACTGCGGTAATAATGTTCGTCCACAAGTTTCACATCCAGTTGGCGCATCTCTTTCCACAAGTAATCAAAATCTTTTCCATCTGGAGATGGACCCGATCCACCCACAAAAATTATTTCAGGATGCTTTTCGTGCAAAACTTTCAGGAATATTTTTAAACGATCGACATATTGTGTACCCCACTGTTCGTTTCCAACGCCGACCATTTTCATATTAAACGGAGCCGGATGGCCCATTTCGGAACGAAGTTTCCCCCATTTTGTGGTGGTTGCACCGTTTGCAAATTCAATCAGGTCAATCACATCCTGAATGTATGGATCGAGTGCATCGAGCGGCACCAGTTCGCAGGAGTTAAACTGGCAGGCCATTCCGCAGTTCAGAATTGGCAAGGGCTCGGCGCCGATGTCTTCCGAAAGCAAAAAGTATTCGTAAAAACCAAGTCCGTACGACTGAAAATAATCGGGTGCATTCCGGTGTGCAAATTCGGTATTCCAGCGATTGACGATCATCTGGCGGTCTTCAACATTGCCTACAGTTTTTTTCCACTGGTAGCGGGTTTCGAGCTCATGCCCTTCAACAATACAACCACCGGGGAAGCGCAGAAAGCCGGGTTTCAGGTCGGCCAGCTTTTGCACCATATCGGCACGCAATCCATTCTTGCGCTTATTCCAGGTATTTTCAGGAAATAGCGAAACCATGTCGATTTCGAGCACACCTTTTCCTGAAAGTGTTACCCGCAGGCTGGCTTTTGCATCGGTGGCCGAACAGGTAAGTTTCTCCTCGTATTTTTTCAATTCTCCTGAAAAATTTTTCACTTCGGTTTTGCCGATCACCACACCTGTTGAATCAAGTAATTCTACTTTAAGGGTTGACACGCCTTCACTTTGGCGTGCAAATACCGAAAACAGGTAATTCTCAGCAGCCCTTACGCCCATTCCGCGAAAACCTTCGTTAACCAAACCCAGTTCTTTTCCCTGAAGTGATTCAAGCCTCAGAAAACGTGGATTATTTTCATTTTGACTATTGATGATCTGGAACTGACCGACGTATTCTTCGCCAAATTTCTTCCATCCCATCAGCGGTTTATAGAATTCGAACGATCGGTTTTTGACCAGTTCGGCATATATACCACCGTCGGCAGCAAAATTAATGTCTTCGAAAAACAGCCCCCACATGCTTGGCTGAATCGGGGCAATTGTTGTTTTGGCATTTACAACCAATGTTTTAGATTGTGCCTTTGCTCCGGTTACTCCGGCAAAAATCAGGCACATCAGGAAAAAAGTGAGTTTTAGTTTCATATCTCAGTCGGCTAATTCGGTTAATAATTTGCTACAAATATAATGGTATAATATACACTTAAAAGCAATATTCAGATCATCCCGAAAAAAAAAGCGGCTTCCCACATGGAAAGCCGCCGGATTATTCGCAATCAACCGCTGGATTAATATCCAGGGTTTTGGGTTAAGTCAGGATTGGCAGCAATTTGTGGCTGCGGAATCGGGAAAAGTTTACGAATTGGAGTTTCTGCCGAACGATTGGCAAACTCCCAGGTTCCTTTTATAAATTTTCCAAACCTGATCAAATCATTACGGCGCATTGCTTCACCGTAAAACTCCCAGCCACGTTCAGCCAGAAGTGCATCGGCAGTTAGCGTTGCAGTAGTGTAGAGTTTGGCCGGATTGGTAACAGAGCGTGCCCTGACCTGATTTACAAGTCCAACGGTTTCAGCTGTTGCAATTCCACCGTTTTTACGCATCAACGCCTCAGCTTTCATCATCAGGATATCGGCATAGCGATAAACTACAAAGTCGTTGCCCATTGATACACCCTGAATTGGGCCATACTGATATTTTGCGAATCGGGCTCCCATGAATTCGAGTGCCAACTGATGGTTGTAAACAACACCATCGGTAGGATTATAAATATTGGTGAAATCAATCGTCAGGTTCAATAATTTGCCATTACTTTCCTGCGAGCATTTCAATTCTTCACCAGTTGAGGAATATTGCTGACCGCTAAACCAGCCGGCTGCACGCTTATCTTCATTGTCAAAAGAATGAATAAAGCCCGGCAATGCACAGAAACCGTTCCACGGACCCATTGAGGTTCCATAGGTATATTGGTGCGCATAATGCATTCCTCTCCAGAAAACGGTAAAGTTTGTTCCCCATGCATTTGTGTAAACTTCATCGTAAGGTATCACGAAAATATTCTCTTTTGAACCTTCGTTTTTAATGAGAAAATTGTCAAAAATATTGGCAGACAGTGAGTATTTGCCAGAACTGATAATTTTGTCGCAATATTCAATCACCTTGTCCCATTTAGCGGTTCCGGTCCACTCCTGTGAATTGAGGTAAAATTTGGCTAACATGGCATAACCGGCGTATTTATTAAAACGGCCGTAAGTTGTATTATCAACTTTGTCTGAGAGATTTTCAACATTTGTTTCAACATCGTTTACAATAAAATTGAAAACATCTGCCCGTGGAGTATTTGGCGGAGTCTCGTCCTCAACCACCCAAGATGTTACTTTCGGAACATTACCGAAAAAATCGATCAGGTTGTAATAGCCAAAACCACGGATCATTTTCAATTCAGCAGCAAATAAAGCTTTCAGATCAGCATCCATGTTCTGAAGACTTTCGAGCTGATAGATTACCTTATTGGCATTATTGATCAGGGTATAATTAAATCCCCATGCACCGTTAATCTGTGGCGTTTCAGGAGTCCAGGTATGTTCGTGTACACGTTGCCAGTGACCGCCATCGTACCAGTGGCCCAAAGCGCGGGTTGGGATTAGGGTTTGGTCGGTACAATGTGTATTCAAATCCCACATATCGTTTGTAAAAACGCGCATATTTCCATAAACAGGAGCAATGGCCGAAATCACTTCCTCCTGAGTTTGGAAAAAGTTATCCTGAAGAATTTCGCTGTACAAATCCTCTGACAAATCGGTACAAGAGGAAACTGCACCAAGTACCAGTAAAATGGTAAAATATATTTTAAATAGTTTTTTCATTGTTTTCAAGTATTAGAATATTAAGTTGATACCCAAAGTATAAGTAGTTGTGCGCGGATATGCCCTGCGGGAATCTGTTCCCGGCTCCAGACCATTGATTTCCAATTCCGGATCAATTCCGGAGTATCCGGTAAAGGTGTATAAGTTCAGTCCCGATGCATAGATGC
>JAUYEQ010000086.1 GCA_030691295.1 Bacteroidota bacterium | reverse complement strand
AAGATAGAGATATTCCCCTTTTTTTGCTGACTTGTAACAACCCTGACCCCAAAAGTCGGGGTTGTTCTTTTATACACCAGATCAACGATTAACCGTAAGAAGATTCAACCCATATTCTCTACCTTGATTTGATATGTTTTTTATTTGGCCATCTCATTTCAGTTTCATAACTTAGTTAACTAAACAAACACTAAGATGTACAAGAAACCAAGTATCAAGGAATGGGCTGTTGAAGATCGTCCACGTGAGAAAATGCAGGCCAAAGGAGTGCGTTCATTGTCTGAAGCCGAGTTAATCGCTATTTTGATTGGTTCAGGAAATCTGGAAGAATCGGCAGTTGAGGTATCGCGCCGGATTATGGCATCGGTAAACAACAACCTCAACGAATTGGGCAAAAAGAACATCAACGACCTCCAAAAATTCAAAGGTATCGGACCGGCAAAAGCGATAACAATCGCAGCTGCCATGGAACTCGGGCGCCGCAGAAAAGAATCGGAACCCGATGAAAAACCCAAAGTGATCACCAGTGGCGATGCGGCAGCCATCTTTAAACCTTTGCTGAGCGACCTACCGCACGAAGAATTCTGGGTACTTTTACTAAATCGCAACAACCTTGTTCTCGATAAAATGTTGGTGAGTCAGGGTGGCCTGGCAGGAACGGTGATTGATGTGCGAATTATCCTGAAAATGGCGCTCGACAAACTGGCCTGTTCAATTATTTTGTGCCACAACCACCCTTCAGGAAATCTGGTGCCCAGCGAAGCCGACAAGGAGATTACCAAAAAGATCAAAGAAGCCGGGAAGCACATGGATATTCCGGTACTCGACCATATTATAATCGGGAATGGTTCGTACTTTAGTTTTGCAGACGACGGGCTGATTTGAAGGTAGAGAAAATTTGGTACATTTGAGAAAAAATAACGCTATGATACTTGAAAGAACAAAAGATGAGATATTAGTTCGACTTCCGGCATACGTTGACCTGAGCGAACTACAAAACATGCTTGATTTTTTGCAGTATAAGGAGTTAACAGCAAAATCAGAAGCTAAACAAAGTGATGTAGATAAGCTTACAAAAGATGTTAATAAGTCAATCTGGACCAAAGTAAAAGCCCGCCGCGGTTTAAAATGAAGATTGTAGTTGATTCAAATATTGTTTTTAGCGCGATTTTAATCTTTGTTCCAGAAATTACTCCCCGGATCGAATATTCCTTCGGCCTGATCTTTAAGACCATTCTTGGAACTGAGCTGATTTTTACCACAAACACAAATGAGTTTCTGCAATCTGACTTGCCCAAAATAAACTACTCGCAAACAAATCTTTCCGCCGGATTATTTTTGAAAGCTCATTCGCTCTTGTTTGAAAAAAACATTGCCGTTCAGGAAATTGAAACAGTGGAATACAAACAAATGCAGTTGTTTTTCCCAACTTCCGAAGACTCATTTTTGCCTTTCGATCCTTTTGCCTGTGCTTTCTACCTGGTTTCGCGATACGAAGAATATATCTCTGAAAGCAACGACGAACACGAGCGTTTCACTGATTCTGAAAATATTCTGGTTCGCCTCGGTCTGCACCAGAAACCGATTGTTGACATGATGGCGTACTGGATTGCTGAAAATGTTTCAGTACAATTTCCTGGATTTAAAATCCGCAGGCGCTCGTTTCAGTTTGTGACTTCCATCGACATCGACAATGCCTGGGCCTTCAAAAATAAAAGTTTGATGGTTTCGTTTGGAGCCATTCTGAAAGCTGTTTTTAATGCACGGTGGGACGAATTGAAACAGCGGCTCATCGTTTTTCTTGGTCTCCAAAAAGATCCTTACGACACTTATAAATACATATTTGAAACCTACAAAGGGCTGCTCAACCATATTCTGTTTTTTATCCTGATTGGCGATCGAAATCAATACGACAAAAGTATTTTTTTCAGGAACAAGAATTTTCGCCAGTTAATCGCACACCTTTCATCAGTTTGCGAAGTTGGCATTCATCCTTCGTATGCTTCGAACTACAAACCATGGTTGTTCGATACCGAAAAAGACCGTCTGGAAAACATTATCCTGAAACCGGTCACCAAAAGCCGGCAACATTTTCTGAAACTTAAAATGCCCCAGACCTATCAGCAATTAATAAAATCGGGCATTTCAGACGATTACACCATGGGTTTTGCAAGTTTGGCCGGATTTAGGGTCGGAACATGTACCGCGTTTCATTTTTTCGATTTAAGCCTGAACCAGCAAACTGAATTGATGATTCATCCGTTTCAGACAATGGATGTGACCTTGAAAAACTACCTGAAAATGGATCCGGAACAGGCCTGGCAGCAAATTGAAAAGTTAATGCTCGAAGTGAAAAATGTAAATGGCACATTCGTCAGTTTGTGGCACAATGAATCGCTGAAAGATTCGGGACAATGGCTCGGTTGGCGCAAAGTTTTTGAACAAATACTTGAAAAAGGACAAAATTATGCCAATGAGCCAACCTGAAATACGACTGATAAAAAATAAGGACATCGACTACCGAAAATGGGATCAATGCGTAAATGGGTCTTCTATTCCTTTGGTTTATGCCCAATCGTGGTATCTCGACCTGATTTGCCCCAATTGGGACGCGCTCGTTTTTGGTGATTACTTTCATGTAATGCCACTAAACATCAAGCAGAAATTTAGAATCACGTTTTTGTTGCAACCAATTTATTCCCAGCAACAGGGCATCTTCCCCGAAGCAAACCGTGATATTCAAAATGAATTTCTGACCGAGGTTTACAATCGATTTAAATATGTGGCAATCAATCTAAGTTCAAGTCACTCCGAACCGTTTCCTGAAGGCTTTTCAGTTCAATCGCGCGCAAATTTTATCCTGAATTTATCTTCCGCTTACGATGAGCTGAAGAAAAATTATTCGCAGCATACACGGCGTCAAATAAGGAAAGCCGACGATAACAAAGTATTTGTAATTAAAGGAATACAAACAGACGAATACCTTGATCTGAAAAAAATTGCCACACCCGGCAAGCTCGCACCGCAAACAATGCAAACGTTAAAGCGGTTGTTGGAATATGGTTCGCTTCGCGGAAACGGAACAATCTATGCGGCATACAATCAACAGAACGAACTCTGTGCAGCCGCATTTTTTCTATACTCAGGACAGCGGGTTACCTATCTGAACGCAGTTTCGAACAGCGAAGGAAAAAAAACCAATGCGATGCACAAAATTGTTGATCAGTTTATCCAGGAACATTCGGGTTCATTATTAACCCTCGATTTCGAAGGCTCCTCAATTCCTGGAATTGCCCGTTTTTATGCTGGATTTGGTTCCGAACCGGAACAATATTATTGCCTGAAATCGAACCGGTTGCCCATACTTTTGCGATGGTTTAAAAAGTAATCGAATGAACAGTGGATCAATCAAACGCCTTTTATCGCCGTACACCGGATTTATTCCCGTTGAAAAGCTGATTGCATCTTCCGGGCACAGGTTTGTTTTGCCTTTCTGGCACGCCGTTTCTGATGTTCCACTTCCACATTTATCGCAATTGTACCGTGTTCCGACTGTTTCAGAATTTGAGCGCAATCTGGTTTTTTTGCTGAAAAATTACAAACCTGCATCTGTTGACGATGTTTTCAGGCTGGCAGATACCAACGGAAAATCTGAACAAAACCTGTTCTTTCCCAGTTTTGACGATGGGTTGGCCGAATGTTACCATGTGATTGCCCCGCTCCTGAAAAGGAAAGGAATTCAGGCTGCTTTCTTTATCAATCCGGCGTTTGTAGGTAACAAAATGCTTTTTCACCGTCTCAAATCCAGTCTTCTCCTGAATTCAATTACCCAAATAAAACCTTCAGGAATAAAATCGGCGGAACAGCTTTTGCAACAAAAATTCCCCAATAAAAGCATTGTTCAGTTTCTCCGTCAGGCCGCATTTACCGATCACTTGCTGCTCGATCAGCTTGCTGAAATTTTCGGGCTCGACTTCGAATTATTTCTAAAGCAAAAACAACCTTACATGAACCTTCAGCAGATTAAAGAATTACAGAAGGATGGTTTTTTGATTGGCGCTCACGGAATGGATCACCGCGAATTTTTCCTTTCTTCGGAAGATGAAATAATGGAGCAGATTTCCGCCAGCATGGAATTCCTGATTTGGGAAATAAATCCACCTGTAAATGCGTTCGCATTTCCGTTTACTGATTTTAAAGTGTCCAATTCGATTTTCGAAAAAGCGAATACCGACAGGTTGTGGGACTTGAGTTTTGGTACAGCCGGAATCAAAGACGAAACCGTGAAAAACCATTTGCAACGCATTCCGATGGAATCAGGCGTAAACAACGATGGGAAAAAGGTAATCAGAACAGAGTATTTCTGGTATTATCTGAAATCAGTTTTTGGAAAAAATAAAGTACACCGATAATGATTCTGTGGGATAAATTTGATACCAGTTTTAAGAAAAATGCTTCTGCCAATGCCTTTTGCATAAGTGGAAGGTTCTATTCGTACAATGAATTTATTGCATATATTTCCGGCAGCCAGCAATTATTGCAGAAGAATATCGGACAATCAGCCGGGCAAACCGTAGGCGTAATTTGCAACGATACCATCGAAACATTTGCTGCCATTTTCGCGATTTGGTTTTCCGGTTGCTGTTTTGTACCGCTTCATCCGCTTCATCCAACAATTGTAAATAACGAGAAAATCCAACAATCGGGTGTACGATTTATCTTTGATTCAGAAATGAATCAGTTTGCTGAGAATTTACAGGCAAAACACATTTGCAATAAAGAGATAAAAAGCGCCGAACCATTGATTATTAATCAGGAGATGAACCGCGCGTACATCCTTTTTACTTCAGGAAGCACCGGAGAACCAAAAGGAGTCCCGATCAATTTAAAGAACCTGAGCGCTTTCGCCGAAGGTTTTCTGGAACTTTATCCCGATTTAACTTCAGAAGATCGTTTTCTCCAAACATACGATTTAACCTCCGATGCCGCGTTTACAGGTTACCTGATTCCCCTTTTGTTGGGAGCAACCGTTTTTACCATTCCTGCGGGAGGATTCAAGTACCTTTCAATTGTAAAAATTCTTCCGGAATATCAAATTACGTGGACACAATTTACACCCTCAGTACTTAACTATCTTCGCCCGTATTTTAAGTCAATTCGTTTTGATTCTTTGAAACATTCCCATTTTGGTGGCGAAGCTTTACCTTTTGATTTGGTTTCTGAATGGGCCGAATGTGTTCCAAATGCAGAAATATCGAACATTTACGGGCCAACAGAAACAACCATCACCTGCACCATTCACCGAACCAATATTGATCAACTAAAAGAAAAAGTTCACAACGGAATTGTTTCGATTGGGAAACCTTTGAAAAAGGTGGAAATCCTGATCATCGGCGAAAATGATCAAATTGTTGCTGATGGTGAAAAGGGAGAACTCTGCATCGGGGGAGCGCAGGTGATGGAGGGTTACTTAACCGATAAAAAACCGTTTTTTGTTCAGGAAGGATCCGATGACAGGTATTACCGCAGCGGCGACCTTGTTGTTCGCGACCATGAAGGCTTTTTAATGTTTTGCGGACGAAAAGACGATCAGCTAAAAATAAGTGGATACCGTGTTGAACCCGCTGAAATTGAGATGGCCGTGAGCAATGCGGCCAATGGGATGAAATCGAAAGCTTTTGGTTTTCAAAATAAAGGTGGCACTGAAAGCATCTTGGTTTTTATCGAAAAATTTGACGAAGAACCGGAAAAACTGAAAGAGAAACTCCGCACCCTTCTTCCTTCAGCATTAATTCCTGAAAAGGTAATCTCAATCAGGCAATTCCCGGTCAATATGAACGGAAAAATTGATAAATCAAAACTCTTTGAGGAATATTCAACCCAGATTTATGGATAATATTGAAGTCGAAATCAGGAATAACCTGTATGAATTTTATGATCGTGTGGCTCAAATCTGTGGAATTTATTCTGAAAGACAAGATCACTGGTCGGTTATCAAAAATATCCCCAAAGTTTGGCCCAGAATAATTTACAGAATCAATACTGAAATTATTGAGCAAAAATCATCAATCATTTTTGCTGAAAAAGTTAAATCTGACTCCTATCCTGAATTGCTGATTTCCGAAGATGAAAACATTCAACAAATTGATCCGTTTTTAAGAATGCTGGGTTTTTGCCCGTTTTCGGCCTGGAAAGGAATGGCTCTCAACAATATGGGCGAGATAGTATCGCCTCAGTTACCCGAAACGATACAAATTGTGCGGTGCGAAAGTTCAGACGATATTGAGCAATGGATGCAAATTGTAACTTCGGAACTGATTACACCTGTGCAATTTGACAAGGTTCTGCTCGAAAGTTTAATTGATCAATCCGGAGTTGAAGTATATCTGCTAAAATACAATGGAGTAGGAGTTTCAACTATACTTGTTTTTAACTCAGGAACTTCAACCGGACTGTATTTTATTGCCACGAAAAAATTGGCTCAACGACAAGGATTTGCAAAATTGCTGGTACAGCAAATTTTATCGCAAAATGCCCGAAAGTCAAAAATGCCAGTAATTTTGCATGCAACAAAAACAGGAGAAGCCTTGTATTCGAAATTAGGTTTTTTGCCCTTTAACCAGTTCTTTTTGTACCGATATTTAAATGCCGACTTATGAACAGACAACAAATTTTTGCCAAAATTGAAGCCATTGCTAAAAAAATATTTGGCGACGGAACAATTGTTACTGAGGAAACCACTTCGGCAGATATTGAAAAATGGGACTCCATGAACCATGTAATCCTAATCGCCACCATCGAAAAAGAATTTGTGGTTACTTTTGATATCATGGAAATTATTGGGATCACCAAATTCGGTGATTTTGTTGACCTGATTGAAAAAAAGCAAAATCAATGCAAATAGCAGAAATTAAGGTTGCCGATTTACCTGATTTTGTAAAGAGTGAACTCTGGCAGCAACTCACAACAAAACCGCTGACAGGATTGAGGGCGATCTCTCAATTTCACAATCCACGGGCTAATCCAAACGATATTGCGCTGATTTTTGCATCTGAAAACGACGAATTGATTGGGCTGGCAGGACTTCTGCCCGAATTTATTAATGGTCAGCCGGAGAAAAAGGCAAGTTCAAATACCTGTTGGTGGGTTCATCCTGAAAAAGGCAAACAACTTGCATTTCCACTATTCATAAAAGCCTTTGCAACGTGCGGCCAACGAATGTTTATGACCGATTGTACTCCACATACCATCAGCATTCTAAAAGAAACAAATTGGTTCGAAATCCCCGATATAGCCCCTGGAATCCGGGGCTTTCTGAAATTTAACCTGCATGAATTAATTCCGGCGAAATTACCATCGACCCAAAAATTAAAACCATTACTGAAACTGGCAGACCAAATTCTCAATTTCCTGATTCTTCCTTATCAGACAATCGTTCGGTTTGTGATTATGAAGGATAGAATGCAGGTCGAATGCCTGAATTCGCTTGACCTGGAATTGCATACATTTATCGAACGTCATTCGCAAAACGAGTTTGTACGCAGAACAGGAAAAGATCTGGAATGGATATTGAAATTTCCGTGGATAATTGGATCGAATACCGATCAGTCAAAAACTCCCGTTGAATATCCGTTTTCCCACATCGTTAGAAGTTTTGAACAGTATTTCGTAAAAATTACCGCTTCAAACCAAACAATAGGTTTGCTCTTAATTTCGGTCAAGGATGGTCACATGAAAGTTCCGTACGCTTATTTCAATGAGAAAAATGCGAGTCAATTACTTAAAGTAATTTATCAGCAGTCACTTCTGAAAAAAGCAGTTACCCTCACGGTTTTTAATCCCGTTTTAGTGAATATGATGGATTCGGGCGTTCATCCGTTCATATTCAAAAAGAAAATAAAGCGACTGGTTGCCATTTCGAAAAAATTGTTTGATGATTATCAAAAATACCCATTGATTCAGGATGGAGATGGCGACATTGTTTTTACTTAAAATTCTGAAACGACCATACTGGATATCGTCTTTTTATTACTTTTGCCCAAACTTTTTAAATCATGAAGGTAAATATTGTTGGCGAGTCGAATTCCGTTTTTAATCAGTTCATCTCAGAAATTCGTTGCGAAGTAATCCAGAAAGATCCGATGCGCTTCAGAAGAAACCTCGAGCGTTTGGGAGAAATTTTCGCTTACGAGATAAGCAAAGTAATGGATTATCAAACTGTTGACATAAAAACTCCGCTTGGAGTTGCCAAAGTCGAAACCCTTGTTCAACAGCCGGTTTTAGCCACCATTTTACGTGCAGGACTGCCTCTTCAGCAAGGATTGCTCAACATTTTTGATCGTGCTGAAAACGCATTCATTTCGGCTTACCGCAAGTACGATGAAAAAAGCGAATTCCACATCGAATTTGAATATCTGGCTTCGCCATCGCTTGAGGGGAAGCCAGTTATTCTCTCCGATCCTATGCTGGCTTCAGGGTCATCAATGGAAATCGGTTACAGAGCGCTGCTAAAAAAGGGAACACCTAAGCATGTCCATTTAGTGGCGATAATTGCAAGTGCCAAAGGAGTTGAACAAGTTATTAATAAAATTACTGCCGACAATGTAACCCTTTGGCTTGGCGCTGTTGATCCCGATATGACCTCGATGTCGTACATTGTTCCCGGACTGGGCGATGCCGGCGATTTGGCTTTCGGAGCAAAAATTGACTCGCATTAATCCGAGCTCCAAGCTTGTCATTTGATGGTCATTAAATTGTCAATCATTGTAATGAAAAAAAATGACTAAAAATGATGCAAAGCAAATGACCACTATTGACTGTTTATCCAACTGATGACTGCGACTGACCACTGATCACTTTTTCTGGTTACTTCACTTTTTCCACCAGAAGCTGATCATTACATTCTGCCAGTAATTGGGTGATTGTTTTCTGAAAAACCGGATGTTTCAGATCTGGGGCAATTTCGTTTAAAGGCACCAATGCAAATTTTCGTTCCTGAATTCGGGGATGGGGAACGATCAGATCTGGCAGTTCAATGATTTCTTCTCCATAAAACAAAATATCAATATCAATGATGCGCGAATCGTATTGATTTGATTTCCTTATTCTTCCCAGTTCAACTTCTGTTTGCTGTGTTTTCCGGAGAACTTCTTCAGGAGTGAGGCTGGTCGCAATTTCGAGCACCTGATTCCAGAACAAATCGATTGACTCAAAACCCCACGGTTCGGTTTCGTAAACAGCCGATTGCGCAGTAATGTCCCCAACCAAATTTTGCAGATTAATCAGGGCTTCCGAAAATATTTTTCGTTTATCTCCTAAGTTTCCACCTAATAATACATATAGCCTGATCATTAATACAATGTTTTGCATTATTCAATTACTTTCCAATAACCCCCTTTGTCGGGACCAATGCGTTCAATCTGTTTAGTTTTTTGCAATTGTTGTAGATTTCTTTCAATCGATCTTTGTGATACTCCAATTAGTAATGCCATTTCCGGAATAGTTGCATCAGGATTTTTAATAAGTATTTGGATAATTTTCACCGACGTTTTCACCGACGTTTTCACCGACGTTTTTTCTTTTACTATCTCTGCAACTATCTCTTTTCCTTTTGGATATGCTTTTATCTGTTTTGAAAGAAATTCAATCTGTAGTCCGCCAAAACTCGTGTCGAAAACCGGCTTTGCCAGTCCGGATGATACACACATATCTATAATTTTCTCGATCCCTCTTCCCCAGGATTCAATCATTCCTGCCCTAAAAAAAGCATTTGCCACATCGGGATTATTGGGCTTGGATGGATGAGTTAGAAACAAATTTTTTAATGACCAATCATTTGGAAGCTGTCCATCATTCCAGATTCTGATTTTGTTTTCAAAAACTTTAATCTGAATTGGAATTGCTGTACTGTACTCTTTGTGAACGATAGCATTAAAAACTGCCTCGCGCAAGGCTGTTTCAGGGTAAGGAAACGTCTCAACTCTGGTAGTTCCTTCGTAACTAATTCTGGCTTTCAGATATTTGGTCAGGAGTAATTCCATTGTTTTGTCGGCTTGGTGAAATAAATTACCATGAATCTCGTCATGGTAAATCAGTTCAGTTTCACTTTCAAAGAATCCGATTTTAAGGAAAGATCCTGTAATAAATTTCTCCGGATCATGATGAAAAAGTAATGCAGCTGCTCGTTTAAGCTGGCCATTCTCTGTTAGATGCAAATGATCGAGCAGTAAATCGTTGCTTTCGTCTAAGATGTTTTCATCGACCCGTTTAGACTTTGCTGCTTTTTTTCGGAATAGCGCAAAGGCAGATGCATCCAGTTCTTCTGACTTTAAATTTGGAAGCGGAATGCTGTCCCAATGTTTCCCTGTTCTTTGTAAAATGAATTTATTTAGCGCATTACCTTTCAGTTCTTGTTTTGTACTTCCGCTGCGGTAGTGGTACTGCCCTTTGTAATTGATTGGATATGGGTATGGGTCAACAATTATTTCAAGATATTGCCCTCTCACATCTTCCTTGAGGTTAACATCAACCATAATACCAAGCAGGTCGCGTACTTTATTGGGAATTTCTTCCGAAAATTTTTTTGCATCGGTCAAGCCAATAGTGTCACCATGGTCGTTTTTGCCGATGATTAATTTTCCGCCCTGAGCATTGGCAAAGCCACAAATCCATTTTATGTATTCATCGCGCCATGTTTCTTTCCATTCAATATTCTGATTTTCTGTGGTCATATTATTTCTGATATTGAATACCTCATGAGTTTGTAACAAAAACACTAATTTCGTACAAATCTATTGTACATTTTCGAATTAAATAACTCAAATACGATACACATGAAGGAATTTTTCAAATTTACGCTGGCATCAATCCTCGGGATAATGATTGCCGGTCTTTTGTTGCTATTTATAACTATCGGTATTATTTCGGCCATGGTTTCAGTTTCCGATCAGCCTACTCAAATTCAGGCCAATAGTGTATTGCTTATGAAATTTGATCATCAGATTGTTGACCGTGCAAAGAGCAATCCGCTGGAAGGACTCGATTTCGGAATGTTTCAGGGTGTAAAAACAGTTGGGTTGAACGATATGCTCGATTGCATCCGTAAAGCCAAAACAGACGACAACATCAAAGGTATTTATCTGAACCCGATGGATATTCAGGCAGGAATGGCCACTGTTGAGGAAATCAGGGCTGCGCTGAAAGATTTTAAAACTTCAGGAAAATTTGTGTATGCCTACGGGGAATACCTTTCCCAGAAAGCATATTATTTGGTAACAGTTGCCGACTCGTTGATACTGAATCCGCAGGGATCGGTCGATTTTCGTGGATTGGGAGGCGAACGGAGTTTTTACAAAAAAGCTTTGGAAAAACTGGGTGTCGAAGTTCAAATTGTTCGTCATGGCAAATTCAAAGCTGCGGTCGAGCCTTTTCTGCTTGATAAAATGAGCGACGAAAACCGACTTCAAACTGAAACTTATTTGAATAGTCTTTGGAGTGAAATGCTGGTTGATATTTCAGCCTCGCGTAACATGAGTTTTGACGAACTGAACGATATTGCCGATATGGTAGCAACTTTCAGAAAAGCTGATTTCGCGAAACAGAAAAACCTTGTTGACGGCCTGAAATACAAAGATCAGGTGATTGACGACCTGAAGAAACTTACTGGTACCCGTGAAAAAGACGACGTAAAAGCCGTTGAAATTCAAAAATACTTAAAAGTGCCTGAGCAGCGCGAGCAAAAAGGCCTTGCGCGAAATAAGATTGCAGTAATTTATGCCTCCGGAAGTATTGATGCAGGTGTTTCGGAAGAAGGAATCAAATCGGAGGAACTTTCGAAAGCGATTCGTGAAGCACGGCGTGATTCGTCGATTAAAGCAATTGTATTGCGCATCAACTCTCCGGGCGGAAGCGCTTACGGATCGGAAGTGATCTGGCGCGAAGTGAAGCTGGCCGCCGAAACAAAACCTGTAATTGCTTCAATGGGCGATGTGGCCGCGTCGGGCGGGTATTACATTGCCTGTGCTGCCGACAGTATTCTTGCCGACCGTACAACCATCACCGGATCAATCGGGATTTTTGGAATGATTCCTAACGCGCAGAAACTGATGACCGACAAACTCGGAATTACGCAGGATGTGGTGACCACCAACGAACATTCTGATATGATTTCGCTTACACGCCCAATGTCGGCTTTTGAACGCGACCTGATGCAACAGAGAATTGAGGATGGGTACGACACTTTTATCAGCAGGATTGCCGAGGGTCGAAAAATGGAAAAAACAGCAGTTGACGAAGTCGGACAAGGTCGCGTATGGGCTGCTCCCAATGCAAAAGAAATAAAGCTTATTGATGCGTATGGCGGTCTGACCGATGCCATTAATCTGGCTAAAAAAATGGCCAATCTGGATAATTACCGGATTGTGAACCTGCCAAAACTGAAAGATCCGTTTGAAGAATTGCTGAAAGGATTTTCAGGATCGGCCAGGGCAAGCTTTATGAAGGATGAGATGGGCGAAAACTATAAATATTACGAACAGTTGCGCAGTATCATTTCACAGAGAGGCGTTCTTGCAAGGATGCCGTATGATATTGAAATTCATTAATAAATACAGATTATGGAAAAATTATTTTTATTAAAACCCGATTTTCAGGATATTAACCGCAATGCAGATGCAAAGTATTTCTGTCCTCCTTGTGCATTGATCGAAGGAGTGCTATCTTTTTATCCGCAACTTCGCAACGAATTGGAGGTAACTTATGTTAATTTTATGCGGCCACGGCCAGCCATCGTTGATTTGATTGGTGAAGAAAATCAGGGATGTCCGGTTTTGATATTGGCAGATGGTTCGTTTCTGAACGAAACCGATGCTATTATTCTGCACCTGACAAAAAATCATCAAATCGGCCAGGCACATTAAAAAAGAACATTTATTATTTCAGAAATCCGTCTTTCGAAAAAGGACGGATTTTTTTGTGCAAAATCCCGGTCCGAAAAATATTTCACTATAGCTATTGACTTTTGTTCCCGAATGCTGTAAATTTATATAAAAATCTGAATTTCAGTAATTTTACAGATCGCAGTTGCTATACAACCCTGGGAAATTTTTCTCCTGATAAAATGAGTTTTCAGCAGTTGAAATCTGTAAAACCTGGCAATCTCAGGTATTATAAAAACCAATAAAATCTTCAAGAAATGGCGACCAATAACTACGACATGCTGGTTCAGTTGGATGAAAAGCTGTTAAACAAGGCATTGGCGATGGTTTACTACAAGGGATTTTTAAAATTTGAAGGTGATTACAATTTCGTTGATGGTGTCCCGGAAGAACTTCTTGGATTTACAAAAATGAAGTACAAGCTTCAAATGAAAAGTGAACCATTCGTTGATTTACGAGCCCAAAACGAGGTTTATATCCGCATTTCCGGAGCGTTAGACCTCATCGTATTAACCGGAATTCCAATCAGTTTGGATATTGAATTGAATGTAAAGACTTTTGCTGAATTCGATTTGGGAACGCGGCACCTAAGCTATAAGATTCACGATGTTCAGATAATCAGCCTGATGCTGAACGATAAAATCCAGATGCACCGGAATTTTGTATCAAAACTCAACCAGATTTTCAGCATTTTACTCAACGACTATTTCAAGAAAACGGTTAAAGTTTTTGAAATTCCGGTAGCCTTACAAAGTTTGGATTTACCGGTGATGCCCGACAATGAGGGTTCAAAACTGCCCGTTTCGCGTATCGACGTAAAGATTCTGAATAACCAGACGCTGGCTGTTGGGATCAATTTTTTTAAAGATTCGCCAACAGCAAGTCTTTCAGAACAATTTACCGATGGCAGGGAATTGTATTTCGGATTAAAAGAATCAACCCTAACCGATATATTCAATTTCTGGTGGGAAAAAACCACTTATGACAAGACCGAAGAATTCGACGGGCAAACCAATATCAATTTTGATTCGACAATTGAAAAAGGTGTTGACATTGCTACCCGCGCAATCTCGCTTGGCTTTATTGAGTCGGATACCAATTACGAAAATGTAGTTCTTAATTACGGCGGAACCATCCAAATCACCCGGAAACCTGAATTTGATTTCCTCAGTGGAAACGTAGTAAAATTGAGCAAACTGGTAATTAAAACCGATTTGTATGCAAAAATAACTGCCGATGTATTGAAAGACATCTACCTCGATACCAGCTCTTTCATCCCTGACAAAGTTACTCCCTGGAAAGACGACGTCAAATTAAAAAACATTAACAAGCGAAAAGAGCTTGCAAATGTTAAAGATGCTTTTGATCTGGAAATAACTGATGCTGAAGGCAGACTGGTTTTTAACGACGACAACCAACTGGTTATCAAAATCGAAAAAGCTGATTTTACCATTGAATTCAAGAACAAAAAATCTGGCTTTTCGAAACGAATGTGGGAGAAATTAATGACGTTTTTAAAAGAACGTGTGATCGAAAAAATACCGCCGATTGTATTGTCTCCATCATTGATACTTTCAAAAATAAATATCTACGGTTTCACATCA
>JAUYEQ010000079.1 GCA_030691295.1 Bacteroidota bacterium | reverse complement strand
GTCAAACCAATTGTCGTTTTTTTGAAAAACGTTGAAATGATAATTTGCACCGGATATTCCATCCGCTTTTAGCTGTTCAGGAGAAACATTACCATTGAGGTACATCGTTTTTGCCGACGGGTCTAACCGAACTATTTCTTTCAGAATGTCATAATCGAAACTGATGTAGGTTATCCAGGGTTGCGCACTCATTTTATTTACTTTCGCAACAGCTTTCTGAGCCATAAGCAGCGATCGTTCCTTGCTGATTTTCGATGGTTTTAATTCAAGGATTAACCGGGTTTTTTGCTGTCTCATTCCAATTTTCAGATACTTATCGAGGGTTGGGAGTACTTCCCCGTTTTTTAACGGATGCTTTTTCAGGCCTGAATATTTTGTCTTTTCAATGTCCATTCCTTCATAAACAGGGTCGTGGTTAAGCACCAAAACTCCATCGGCGGTTAGTTGCACGTCGAACTCCGATCCGGCAACTTCCAGACTAATTGCCTTTTTTAACGATGCAATCGAGTTCTGGGGTAATCCGTCATTTTTCCATGCTCCGCGGTGGGCAACAACACCATTTTTCAGGAAATTATATTGATTTCCGGAGCCGGAGTTTTGCGCGGTTGACGGCTGAATGAAAGTAAGGAAAAGGAAAACTGAGAAGGTTTGAAATACTGTTGTGTTCATTTTTTTTAAGTTGTATTTTTTGTAGATATATGCGATATTCAATACATTACTTCATAGTGGCTTTTCTGTTCGAACTGTTTACGCTTCCACCTTTACCGTTGATGATGCTCTTCACGACACTTTCCTTATTTCCGTTTAGCCAAATAATAACCTTATGATAAAATTCATTTTCTACTGCTGGTGGTGTTTCAATCGCCTGATCGACTATGACCGGGGCATCGTAAAAAACATTGTAAATGCCTATTCCCCATGCCTTGTGACTTTTTACATGATCGCCAACTTTGTACGATGCGTATCCAAAGGTTTTGCCGTGTTTCCATGAATCAACAGTTGGTGGATCATAAGGCATTTCACTTTGGTAAAAATATACCCGACCACTTTCGCCATTCCAAATGGTCTGGTATTCCTGAAAATGCTCATTGAAAAGTCCATAAATTGTAACATTGTCGCCGTTCACAATCAATCCATTGGCACATTTATTCTTGTCCCAGCCAACACCGGTACCATGGTCGGCCCGCCAAATCCAGGCATGATCTGCGTAAACATTGTTACTGTTGATCACCAAACAACGTGTCGCAGATCCTTCGTGAGGGCCGCCAACCCTGAAAAACACATCA
>JAUYEQ010000070.1 GCA_030691295.1 Bacteroidota bacterium | reverse complement strand
GAAAATTTAGCCATTTTTGATTTTGAATTGGATAATTCAGATATGCAAACAATAGCCACACTCGATCTGAATAAAACTCAATTTCCGGAGTGGGGATAAACATTGTAATTCGGAGAAACTTTTACTTCCCTTTCCTGAACCTGCTTTCCTTTGCCTTGTCTTTTGGCAGGTTTCGTTTTGGCTTTTTCTTTGAAAGTCCGGGGATGCGTTTTTTCTCGTGAAATGCACCTTTAAAAGTTGGGTCGGCGATTCGTTTCTGACGGTCGATTTCTCGCAGCTGAATCAGATTTTCTTCCTTTTTGGTGGCAACCAAATCCAGATCAGCCGGAAGTTCCAGTAGCGGAATCTTCATGCGTATCAGTTCTTCAATTTTATGGAGGCTGTGTTCTTCAGCCGGATTTACCAGTGTAATGGCTGTCCCGATATTGTTTGCACGGGCAGTTCTGCCGATGCGGTGAACGTAATCTTCGTGGTTCGAAGGAATATCAAAATTAATCACATGGCTGATCAGGTCAACATCAATTCCACGCGATGAAATATCGGTTGTAATTAAAATCCGGATAGCTCCGCTTTTAAACCCGTTGATGGAATTTATGCGTGTACTTTGGCCTTTGTTCGAGTGCATGATCCGCTTTTCGCCTTCCGATCGCCGTTTGATGATCTTAAAAACCTGTTCTGCGTTTTCCTTGGTTCCGACGAAAATAATTACCCTTGAATAGGTTTCTTCATCGCGAAGCAGATAGTTTATCAGGTTCAGTTTGGTCTGAAAATTAGGCACTTTGTAATAACCCTGATTGATCAGTTCGGCAGGAGTGGCTGAAGGAGCAACTTCCACACGTTCAGGAAAATCGAGAAATTCGTGGCTCATTTCTTCCACCTTTTCGTTGAAAGTGGCCGAGAACAAAAGGTTCTGACGTTTCAGGGGAAGTACTTCCAGAAAGTTGCGGATTTGCGGCATAAATCCCATGTCGAGCATCCGGTCGGCTTCGTCGATTACCAAAGTCTTTACTTTTTTGAACGAAACAGCTTCAGCGCGGTACAAATCCCACAAACGGCCTGGAGTTGCAACAAGAATGTCAACGCCAGGTTTTATAAGTTCGGCATGTTTGGTCCAGCCAACACCGCCATAAACAGTGGCACGGCGCAGATTGGTGAATTTGGTCAGGTCTTCCAGATCTTCTCCCACCTGAATGGCCAGTTCGCGGGTAGGAACCAGCACAATGGCACGAGGGTCTTTGCCTTCAGCTTTTACCAGCTTCATGATCAGTGGAATGAAATAGGCTGCCGTTTTGCCGGTACCGGTTTGCGCAATTCCCAGCACATCTGCTCCTGAACGGACCATTGGAATGGCTTTCTCCTGAATAGGCGTTGGTTCTGTAAAACCCAGTTCTTCAATCGCTTTTAAAACCGACTTACTTATCTTTAATTCTTCGAATGTTGACATGCCGCAAAGATAAGTGCTTATTTCCAATTTCCTAAAAGCGGGGAGTTAATCAAAATCAGTTTTAAGTAACCTGAAAATGTGCTGTAATATCGCTGTAATTTCTACTTTTGTTCATAACAATTAATCAAAAACGATCATGAAGGTTTTCAAATTTGGAGGCGCCTCCGTCAGTTCTGCCGATGCGGTACGTAATTCGGTTAACATTCTTAAAATGTATCCGGGAAATAAAGTATTGGTCATTTCAGCAATGGGAAAAACCACCAACGCGCTGGAAATTGTTGCCCGGAAATATTTCAATCAGGATCCGGAAATGTGGACAGCTTTTCAGGATGTGAAAGCCTACCATCAAGGAATTGTATCGGAACTATGGGGCGAACCGACCGAACTTCCGGAGCTTGAAAAACTTTTCGAACAGTTAAGTAGCCGGATAACCGGTGAACGCTCACTGAATTTTGACTACGAATACGACCAGATTGTATCTTATGGCGAATTGCTTTCAACGCTGATCATCAGCTTATACTTCAATAAAATCGGACTGAAAAATCATTGGATCGATGTTCGTAATTGCCTGAAAACTGATGATTTGTACCGGGAAGCAAATGTTGACTGGGAGCTTTCGGCCAGTTTGGCCAAACGGATTTTCACCTTTGAATTTGATGATTTATACATCACTCAGGGTTTCCTTGGCGGAACATCTACCAACCAAACCACCACGCTCGGTCGCGAAGGTTCCGACTACACCGCTGCAATTCTGGCCAACTTACTCGATGCCGAAAACGTGAGCATCTGGAAAAATGTTCCCGGAATTATGAATGCCGATCCCGACTTTTTTTCCAAAACGCAGAAACTCGATGAATTGTCGTACAAGGAAGCCATTGAATTGTCGTATTCAGGCGCGAAAGTAATACATCCGAAAACGATCAAACCCCTGCAAAACAAGAATATACCGCTATTAGTAAAGTCGTTTCTCGAACCGGAAGCGGCAGGAACGATAATTCATTCGCTCGAACATTCGCTCGAGTTGGTGCCGGTAATCATCGTGAAAAACAATATGGCGCTGATCACTTTATCGCCCGATGATTTTTCATTTATAAGTATCAATACTGTTTCCGATGTGTTCAGTTTGTTTGCCAAATTTCGCCTGAAAGTCGGACTTATTCAGCAATCGGCCATCGACCTTTCACTTGCTTTTGATGAACCGGAACAGGGTATTGATCGCCTGATTGCGCAATTGAAGGAGAAATTTGAGGTGAAATACAATACTGGTCTCGATTTGGTGACCATCCGCTATTACACTCCTGAATCTGTAACTAAAATCACCGATGGACGAACTATTTACATTGAACAGAAAAGCAGAAGGACGGCGCGGATGCTGTTGAAGTAAATAAAACCCTAAACTACAAACCATGATAACCAGAAGAAACCTTTTTAAAACTGCCGGGCTTGCAACAGCAGCAGTTCTTTTGCCACAAGCCGGTTTCCCGAATTCAGCGAAAAATGAAACTGCTTTTCGGTTTTGCCTGAACACAAGTACCATCAGCGGACAAAATCCCGGTTTGCTGAAATACATCGAAATCGGTTCGGAAGCCGGATACGACGGTGTAGAACTTTGGATTAAAGACGTAAAGCAATACCTTGAATCCGGAAATTCAACCAAATCGCTGAAAAAGTATATTTCCGACCACAAATTGAAAGTTGAAAATGCCATTGGTTTTGCGCCCTGGCTGAGTGGAAAACATGGTTTTGAGCAAATGAGAACGGAGATGGAAATGATGGCGGAAATTGGCTGTACGCGCATTGCTGCCCCGGTTTCCGGATTCCCTTCTGAAAAGCCATTCGACCTTGCTGAAGCCGGATACAAATACAAAGAATTGATTGAACTGGGCCGTCAGACCGGAGTGATGCCCATTCTGGAATTTTGGGGAGCATCCAAAGTACTGTACAACCTGGGTCAGGCGATGATGATTGCCGCAGTTGCCAATGATCCGGATGTGAGGATTCTGGCAGATGTGTATCATTTGTTCCGCGGAAATTCGGGTTATGATTCGCTGAAAATGCTGAAAGGAAATGTGATTGAAGTTTTTCACATGAACGATTTTGTGGCATCTATCCCACGCGAACAACAGAAAGACAGCGACCGCGTTTATCCGGGCGATGGCGCTGCTCCAATGAAGCAAATACTGACCGACTTAAAAAATATGGGTGGCACCAAAGTCCTCTCGCTCGAACTGTTTAACGAAACCTACTGGAAACAAGATCCTTTGCTGGTTGCCCGCACCGGCCTGAAAAAAATGAAAGAGGTGGTTGGTCAAATTGGGTAACAGGCGAAAAGATGTCGCATTTTTACAATTTCAGGAAACATGGCGGTACTACTTTTGACATGTAAAATTTTAAAGAATCCAACCATGAAAAATTTAGTAACATGGGTTGATATACCCGCTGTTGATTTTAAACGAGCTGTTGATTTTTATAGTAAGCTGCTGCAAACCAAACTGGAAGTTTTTGATTGTGGTGAAGAAAAAATGGCCTGTTTCCCTACAGGAGAAGGAGCGATTTCTTCGGCTCCCGGTTTTAACCCTTCAGAAAATGGCCCGATTGTCAATTTTAATTGCGGAAACGATCTGGATGGAGCGATTGAACGGGTGGTGGAACTGGGAGGAAAAATAGTTCATCCCAAAACCAAGATTGAAGTGGAAGGTCGCGGTTGGTTTGCACTTTTCATCGATTCGGAGGGAAACCGACTGGGACTTTACGGTGACTAGCAAATGCATTTCAGGATTACAACTTCTTATTACTGAAGTTGTAATCTTTTCTTCTTGTTCAATACCATTTAGATAGTTTTCAAAGCACTGATTCAATGGGTTTTTATTTTGCCAAACCGTCAACCATTTTATCGCCCTTCGTTAAGCAATACTGGGGCCTTGAAAATTGCCTGAGTTCAGGTGAAGAACATTTACAGCGCATTGTTCCCAATGGATTGATGGAACTGACATTTTACCTTGGCGATCTGCCCAAACTTATCAACCACCAGCAGAGTGCGATTGAAAATACGATTGTTAGCGGTCATTGCAAAGGTCCTTACGATCTGGCTGTGACAGGAAATCTTCTGCTATTTTCTGTGTCATTTAAGCCGCTTGGCGCCTCCATGTTTTTTAATTTGCCCATGAACGAACTCTTTGGGTACATCATCCCAGCCCGGTTTTTACTGAAAGAAGGTGTCAACAGATTGGAGTCCAGTCTTTCAGAAACAGATCATTTTACAAATAAAGTACAATTGGTTGAAGAATTTTTGATGAACCTGTTGACTCAAAAGGCAAATGTTTTTGGTCAAAAACGACTGAAAGGCAGCCTTGATCTGATCAACCACAGCAAGGGGATTGTGAATGTAAATACGCTGGCTTCTTCCGCTTGCTGGAGCCGAAAACAATACGAACGTAATTTTCAGGAGATTGTGGGTACCTCGCCCAAGCAGTTTATGCGGATTGTCAGATTTCAACATGCCATTCACTTCAAAGGGCAACACCCGCAAGCCAAACTTGCAGGACTGGCCTACGATTGCGGCTTTTCTGATCAGTCTCACATGATCAACGAGTTCAAGGATTTATCGGGCAGAACACCCAAACAGTATTTTTCCGAATGCGATGTCATCTCCGATTATTTCTCGGAATGAATGGTTGACTTTAGGCTAAAACGGCAATCTCCCCAAATCTACATTTCCGCCACTCAGAATAATTCCCACTTTTTTGCCTTTTACATCCACCTTGTTTTCGAGGATAGCTGCCAGCGGAACAGCCGAAGATGGTTCGATGATGATTTTCATCCGTTCCCAAATCATGCGCATGGCTGCAACAATACTTTCTTCTGAAACGGTTACAATCTGATCGACTTCATTCTGAATAATGGGAAAAGTAATGCTGCCAAGTGAAGTCAGCAAGCCATCGGCAATTGTTTTTGGATTTACCGAGGGTTGAAGCGTTTTTGATTGGAATGATTGGAATGCATCGTCGGCGCCTGCAGGTTCGGCAGCAATGACAAGTACATTGGGCAACATCGCTTTGGCCGAAATTGCTGTTCCGCTCAACAATCCGCCGCCGCCAACCGGAGCCATTATGATGTCTAATTGGCCGGTTTCTTCAATCAATTCTTTGGCAGCGGTTCCCTGTCCGCAAATTACATTGAAATAGTTGTACGGATGTATTTCGGTGGCGCCGGTTTCGGCTGCTACCTTTTTCAGGGTCGATTCGCGGGCGGCCAAAGTTGGTTCGCAAAAAGTGATTTGAGCTCCGTAACCTGCCACCGCTTTCTTTTTAATTTCAGGAGCGTTTTCGGGCATCACAATGTAAGCCGGAATGCCACGCATTCTTGCTGCCAAAGCCAAAGCGGCTGCGTGATTTCCGGAGGAATGCGTGCAAACACCCTTTTTCGCCTCTTCATCAGACAAAGCAAGCACCGAATTGCAAGCTCCACGAAACTTGAAAGCGCCAACTTTCTGGAAATTTTCACATTTGAAAAACAACTCAGCTCCAACAATTTGATTGATACTCTGAGAGGTCAGAACCGGAGTGCGGTGAATAAACGGATGAATGCGGTCGTGTGCAGTTTGGATGTCTGAAAAGCTTGGTAGGATGGTCATTGATTGTTGGTTTGATTTTGATGTTAAGTTTATACGCTACTCCCATTTAATTCGTGAAAGCTGCCTTTTCCTGAAGTTCCCTTTCAATTGCCATCTGCATTCCGGAGAGTTCCGCCAAACCTTTCAAACGGCCGATCAGCGGATAGCCCGGATTCGCCGAACGGTTGTAATCGTCGAGCATCTTCACACCGTGATCGGGCCGGAAGGGAAGGCGAAAATCTTTGCGATCGGTTGCTTTTCTCCGGATTTGCTCTTTCAGCAAAGCTTTTACGATCGGGTACATGTCGATATCGCCTTCGATGTGACCATATTCATGAAATGCCTTGTTTTCGAAAAATACATTGTTGCGCAAGTGGGTAAAATGAATGCGCGGCGCCAGTTTCTCAACGATTTGTTCCAGATTATTTTGTCGGTTTACAGAAAGCGAACCGGTACAAAATGTTATTCCGTTGGATGTTGAATCAACCTGATTGCAGATCCATTCCAGATCGTCTTGTGTACTCACAATGCGCGGCAATCCGAGCACCGGAAATGGCGGATCATCGGGGTGGATGCACAGGTTCACACCAGCGTTTTCGGCTGTAGGAATTACATCTTTCAGGAAAAGCGACAAATGTTCGCGGAGTTTAGCGGAATCAATACGGCTGTATGTTTCAAGAAATGAAATGAATGCCTTTTTGTAATCGGTAACCGAAGCATCGATGGTTCCATCTATAAAACCCTGAGAAACCACGATAATGTTGCGGGCAAGTTTCTCCTGCTCTTCTTCGGTCATTGAATCCACTATTTGTTCAGCTTTGGTAACAATTTCCTTTGGATAGTCAGCCGCAGCGTTGGGTCGTTTCAGGATAAAAACATCGAATGCAACAAACGTAGCAAAGTCGAAATACATTACTTCGCCTCCATCCGGTAACTGATAATGGAGGCTGGTACGAACCCAGTCGAGCACGGGCATAAAGTTATAGCAAACCGTGTCGATGCCACATTGTCCAAGATTCAGGAGCGATTGTTTGTAATTGGCCAAAAGCCTGTTGTAATCATTGCTCCGGATTTTTATTCCTTCCGAAACTGGCAAACTTTCCACCACTGTCCAGCGCATTCCGTGTGTTTCAATGGCCGATTTCACTTTCATGATTTCCTCAACAGGCCAAACTTCTCCGTTCGGAATGTGGTGCAAAGCAGTAACCACCCCTTCAATTCCCATCTGTTTCAGATCGGTCAACTGAACCGAATCGCCGAAACCAAACCAGCGCCATGATTTTTCGAGTGCCATAAGCTTAAATTCCAATGTTTTATACCATCCTTAAACAAAGGAGAGTAAGTAGCGAATTAATGAATACTTGCGTTATAAAACAAGGTTTGCGATGTCTAAGTTCAGGATAAATTTATGGGTGCAAAAAAATCAGGAGAAAAAAGAAGTCCTGCCAGTAATCGTATGATCACCAACAGGACTTCGATTTATCCAATTATAAAATGATTTTTAAATCAGGTGCAACGCACCAATCAAATATTTCAGCAATAACAATGCTGTAATTAGGGCTGCAATTCCCACAAATGTCATTACAAAATCATTCATTTTTTTCTTTTTTGGCGCATTGGCCTGTTCCTGAGTTTCCATTTTTATTTATTATTTATTGTTTGTCTGAATTATTGTATAACACTAATCCGTATTGAAAATGCCGCGACAGAATCTGAAGGACAATAATCAGCAAACCAAATGCAAGCGGATGAACCTCATCCGGAGCTGGTTTTATACGGCAAATGAAAGTGGGAAACGACTAATTCAGCAAAGCGTGCCCTCGAATAAAAATTGGAACCGGAGAACTGTAAATGGTTGGGATTGGGAAATCAGCATAAATTCTGAAATCAAAGTTGAGCGGAATGTACCGATTTGGAAGAATGTTCACTGTAACCAGACGGTGTTTGTCGGTAATGGTCTGCGAATAGTTATTAACCTTGATGGCAAATAGGTAACTGCTGACTGGTGCTTGAATCTCCTGACGTGGCAGGGAATCTGAGGTTTCTGTATCCGCAAAATCGCTGGTTGAACCGCAATCAGAGTGGAATGCAAAAGTCTGGCTGATAACAATCAGTACAAAGACAAATATGAATCCTATATTTCTAATCGCCACCATTGTGATAAAATTTCTGATCAAAAATATCATTTAATTGTATCCAATGTACAAGCAGAGAATAAATATTTTCAGGAGGTAATAATTTAGGATAAATGATTGTTCCGATTATTTTTTCTGATAAACCCTGACATAATCAATGACCATCGATTGGGGAAAAATACGATCGTCGATGCCAAGCGGACCGCCAAAAGTTCCGCCAACAGCAATATTCAGCAATAGGTGAAAACGCTTGTCGAACGGCCAAGCCATAAAGCCGGTTCCCTGATTTTTGAAAGTAAAGTATAATTTTGAATCAACATAAACCCTGATTTCACTGGCTTCCCATTCCAGTATGTAATTATGAAATTCAGAATAACAGTCGAGAATTGCGATTATTGCATTCTTATGTGTTTCCAGCACATGGTTGTATGTTTGGGTTTGAGCAGTTGCAACAATAAAATACGGAAGGTAACCCAAATTTTCCATGATGTCGATTTCGCCACTGACAGGCCATCCGCCATATGTCCAATCGGTAGGTAACATCCAGATTGCCGGCCACATCCCGATTCCTTCGGGCAGTTTTGCCCTGACCTCAATCCGGCCATACGTCCAGTCTCCTTTTGTTTTTGTGACCAATCGGGCCGAAGTATATTTTTTGCCTTCAAAATCTTCCTTAATGGCATTTATGTGAAGATAACCAGCTTTCACCTCAGCGTTCTGCAGGCGGGCATTTGTGTAGTATTGTGCTTCGCTGTTTCCCCAGCCACCTCCACCAACATCGTAGCTCCATTTCGATGCATCGGGCAATCCGTCGTAATTAAATTCATCGCTCCACACCAATTGATAATCATCAGGAGGTTTTACCGGATCGGGAGGCTCTGGTGGATTATTTTTTGCACAAGCCAAAAGGAAAAGCGCACTCAGCGCAGCAATAAAGAGGAGCAATTGTTTCATTGGTGAAGATTCTGTTTTTTATCTCCGGAAGTTCTATCTTCGAAATATACGATTTTTTGGCCATTCATTTTCCTGAAAATTGAAATCATATCAGCGTTTCAATTCTTCAGTTCCATCGGAATAAATAGCAAATCTGCCTTTATTCCGGTCGTGGGCTTGCTCGTGTTTTGGCCATGGCCAGCCGCCAAATTGGGTGCGTTGATAATCCTGAAATGCTTCCTGAATTTCAGTTTTTGTATTCATAACAAAAGGACCGTATTGCACAACCGGTTCGTTAATCGGTTTTCCTTGTAACATCAGCAAAAAACAATCTTCAGTATTGGCCTGAAGTTTAATGTTGTTGGCCGCATTTACAGTTACTGAATGATAGGACGGAATAGTTTCGCCTTCAATTTGCAACCCATTGCCTTTGTAAAAATAGAGCGTTCGGTTTGCATCTTCACTGGCTTTGGGGATCATCCAGCTTGTTCCGGCTTCCAGTTTTATGGTTAAAATGGCTACTTCGTTATCGGGATTGGCAGCCCAGGAGTCGGGAGTAGGATTGGGTGCCTGTAAATTGGATACTGTTCCGGCAATCACATTTACTTCGACAGATTTTCCGTTGAGATCTTTTTCTTTCAATACCGGGATACTGTCCTCCCACAACATTTTAAAGTAGGGCTCCACAAATTTGCTGGCTCTGGGCAGGTTTAACCAGATCTGAAAAAGTTCCATCGGATTTTCTTTATCCTGATGAACCAAAGGAAACATTTCAGAATGTTGTACGCCTTTTCCGGCCGTCATCCATTGAACATCGCCTTTCCCGAAACGTCCGGAAGCGCCCATCGAATCAGTGTGATCAACCAATCCTTCCTTTACCACGGTGACTGTTTCAAATCCCCGGTGCGGGTGGTATGGAAACCCCGGAATAGTTTGCCCGTGATACATTCGCCAGCCATCTTTTATGGTAAAATCATGACCAATGTTCCGGCCTTTGAGGGAAGTTGCAGGTCCCATTTCATCGTTTCCTTTTGGATATTCATCGCGATGGTGAACACAGAAAATAAACGGATCCTGCGTTTCCCAGGGAAAGCCCAATGGCTTAATTTTTAGAATCGTTTTTTGTTCCATTTTTGTAAATACTTAGATTTTCGTAATTGTTTATAACACCTGAAACAAACATGCCGCAGAAATGATTCAAAGGTCTAAACAAAAAGCGAATGAATTGGAACGAAGTGGAAATCCGCATAGCGAAAATTAATGTTAAAGCGAACGGATCCTTATTTAAGTTTTTCGCAATTTTCTTAATTAGGGATCTTCGTTATTTAAGTTTTTGTCGATTTTCTTAAATACAGACATCCAAGACCTATTCTTGATTATCAACACTTAACAGGACACTTGCCGTAAAGTAATAATGCTTACCATAGCGGTCATGGGACAACTATTACTACCAATATTTCCCG
>JAUYEQ010000067.1 GCA_030691295.1 Bacteroidota bacterium | reverse complement strand
CCATTCATCTTCCATGCTTGCCTTGCGTGCTTCGGGATCTGGCATCCGGGGAATTTCAGTAGTTGTACTTTGCGCAACCAGCTGCAGTTGGAAAGCGCAGAGAAAGCAAACGAGGATTATAATGGTTTTCATTTCAGGTTTGTATTGGGTTAAAATATTTTCCGTGACCGGATTATGCGTATTCTCAAGGTGGATAAAACAAACTATCGCTTTTTCTTTAAACCTTATTTTAAAAGGCAACCTCAGTAGAAAATCTATGCCAGCAATCCACAACCTTATTACCTCATTTGGGTTTAATCGTCTTGCATTCGGTTTAAAGAGGTGAAGACGAAATGTGCGTTCAGGTTGTTGTATTCAACTTTCATGAATAATGTAATAAGGTTTGGATCTATTAGTTATTAACTTTCTACTGAGGTTTTTTTCTTTAAAAATAAGGTTTTTTACCAGGGTTAGAACAAACCTCCAAATCTCCAAATTGCACAAAGGACTGTGATTCAAAGAATTTATTTTAGTGAGATTTTGTGTTTTCGTGTTTTGGTTGCAAAAAATTTGTTTTTGAAGTGGACTCAAATTTGGTCATTAACTTTTCATATTCCAAACCGAGCATGATGTAAGCACCAATGGCATAGTTAACGCCTTCTTTCGTTTTTCGTCCGAAATAATAGGCGCGGTCGCCAATGCAGGTTCCTTCACAAACTTTAGTCGGAATCACGTAGTTGCCCTCTGTTCGGCTTGCATGTTTTTTTAATCCTGACCAGGCTTTTTCAACAACATGCAAAAACTGTTTTCTATTCAGGATTTCCAAATCAATTCCGATCGCCATGCCATACGCAAACATAGCCGAGTATGAACTTTCCGGATAATTGTCTTTGTTGTCGGGGTAGATGGGCAACTGGTACCACATCCCGGTTTCTTTATCCTGAAGTTTGGGCAGCTTTTTGGTTATTTCGCGGAGCTCCCTGGCGAAGGTTTTGAAATACGGTGAATTTGCCGGGACTGTTTTCAGTGCATCAGCAATGGCCATTACCACCCAGCCGTTTCCACGCCCCCAAAACTCGATGCTGGTTCGTTGCGGAGTCATTTGCGCCCAATTCAATTGGCAGCAGCGGTCTTTGTAATCGTCGTTGTCATCGTCGTAGCCGTGCACCCACAATCCCCATTTTTTATCAGCCAGCTTTTCTTTGTGCAGCAATAACTGATCATGAAATTCTTTCAGGTATTTTTCATCGCCGGTGTAGCGGTACATTTCCAAAAGGTACATGCTCAACATGTAAACCGCATCGTCCCATAATTCAACCGTTTCAGTACGATGCGAAACGCCACCGGCTTTGGTACGCGGAGTGGTGAGATAATCTGCATAAATCTGTTTCGCTTTTTCGATGTATTTTTCTTCGCCCGTTATCCTGGCCAGAAATGCCATGCCATGACCCGAAGCTACTGCATTTGGATGCAATCCGTTGGCATCGTTCCAGATTTTGTCCATAGCTGTTTTTACGTAGTTCAGATAAATCTGCTTTTGAGTTTCGGGCTTCGAGTGGTACAGTTGAACCATCGCGTTCATCATCGTGGCTTGCCCCCAGTCCCATTTGTACTGATTGGCAGGCATAAAAACCTCGCGTCCGTAAACATCCAGCGAGTCAACCCAGGTTTGGGCCTGAATGTTCGTTAAAAAGAACATGATGCAAATGATAAAAAATACTTTTTTCATGAAGAGGTTTATTAGTTGTTTTTTAGGTTTACATTTTATAAAACTGTTCCCATCCTTTTCGTGGGGGTGGTCCGACCAACAGTTCATTGCCGGCTTTGCTGCTGGTAATCTGTTTTTTATCCTTGTCGAAAACGAGCTTTGTGTTTAAGCGTTGCGCCAACACTCCCAATGCCATTACCTGACACAATGGTCCTGCGACATCAAACGACGACCTGCATTTTTCTTCGCCTTTACAGGCCTTCAGGAAATTTGCATAGTGGTCCGATGTAGTTTTCGGTACTTCAGGAAGCATGGAAGCCATGTCCTTTCCTTTTTCTTCCGGAATAATTACAAGCGGCGCGCTGTGCGATCCACCTTTAAAGGTCAGGTCTTTGCCGTAAATCACCTTGCCGGGATACCTTTTGGTATTTACAGCTCCTGCTGTTGGAGGCGGAATATCCATTGCCCTGACCGGCAAACCAAAATATTCGGGAAGCTTTGGCTGGTTGTTAAACCCGTCATACCATTCCAGGTCGAGTGCCGGCATTCCTTCCCGCTCCGGAAATTTGAACAGTAGGGTAGAGGCCTGCGGGAAAATCAGGGTGCTGTGTCCATCCATAAATATCGGATCGACCTCTGTCGGCATTCCGAGTTTCAGAAATTGGTGAGCCGTGTCGATAATATGGGCGCCCCAATCGCCCAAAGCACCGTTTCCTAACTCGAACCACGACCGCCAGTCGCCGTTGATGTATCCTTTGTTGTATTCTTTAAACGGTGCAGTTGCCAGCCATTTGTCCCAGTCGAGTGTTTCGGGAATGGGTTGCGCAGGAAGATAGTCATTCACTTTCATCCCGTGCCAGCGCCTTCCATTGTTCATAAATGCGGTAATTTTGGTAATGTCTTTTATGATTCCGGCTTCTGTCCAGGCCTTAAACTGAAAGTAATTTTCTTCGGAATGTCCCTGGTTTCCCATCTGGCAGGCTACTTTGTGTTTCTTTTCGCCCGCCATCATCAGTTCAACTTCATGAAACGTGTGCGCCATGGGTTTTTCAACATACACATGTTTGCCCTGCGACATGGCCAGCATTGTAATCGGGAAATGTGAAAAATCGGGCACTCCGGCAGTGATGGCGTCAAATTGATTCCCCATTTTGTCGAACATTTCCCTGAAATCATGAAAACGCGGAACATCCGGGAATTTCTCGATAATTTCCAATGTGTGCGGCGCGCCCATGTCCACATCGCACAAGGCAACGATATTAGCCAGCCCCGTCTGGTGCAACGACTTGATGATTCCGCCACCCCGGTTGCCAATTCCGCAGCAGGCTAGATTTACTTTGTCACTTGGCGCCATGTGCCCAAAAGCTTTTCCCATAACCGTTGACGGAACAATCGAAAATGTGGTTACCGCGGCAAAAGCGGTACTTCCTGTCCTTAAAAAAATCTCTTCGTTTTATGGTTTCGATTATTTATAGTTTATTGTTTTAGTTCTATGGTTGTTGTCACTGTCATTCGTTCATTTTCAATATTTGGTGTGCATATCCGGATATTTCGCCATGCTACCGTCAAACCTGATCGCGCAGGATCTTTCACCTGGTGAACCTGGAGGGCGATAAATCCTGAAGGCGTCATGTTGTCGAGCAAGTCGGAGCAGGGCACGCCGTTCAGAAATGTTTTTATCGAGTTCCCAACTGCCTCGATCCGAGCCTTGTTTCAGTCGTTCTTTTTGAAGGCCAGACGTCCTGCCTGATTTATAGTTAAAGGATAAAGCCAGCCGCGTCGTCCTTCATCGAATATGCCACCGGTCCAGGCGCGGTCGCCGGGATCTATCTCATACTGATAGCCTTGCACTTTTCCTTCCTTGTAGTCTGGTTTGCTTTCACTCCTGAATTGGATTCCCGAATTCAGCGTTTCATCCACTTTAAATTCAAGTTCAAGAATAAAGTCGTCGTAATTTTTTTCTGTAACCAGAAAACTGTTCGGAGTACCAAACTTGCTGATACCAACAATTGTCCCATCCTTTACCTCGTATTTGGCCGTGCCATTGAGCTGTTTCCAGCCTTTCAGGTTTTTGCCGTTGAAAAGTGGCGTCCAGTTTCCCTGGGCAAAAACAGCGCCTGCTATAAAAAAGATTAATAGCGGAACTGAAAACCTTTTTGGAAGATTCATTGCTATAAATTTTAGTTGAGTAATATGAATGTAATCGATCATTCCTTTAAAATCAGGGAACTTCTCGTTGGGCTGAATCGCATTGTATTTTCCTCCGCGCTGTCCCTGCCAGGTGTCGTCGATTTTGATATATGTTCAGCCCTGATTGCTCAAACCCATGCTCACCATGACATCTGCCGAAAATTCTAACGGCCGGTTTCCGGTCGCAGCAATTTTTATTTGTAACTGGTTTTTAGAATGCCTTTTTCCTCGTTAACTGGCATTTTTAGGTTTTCCAAAACGATATCGGTCGTGTTATTGAACATCACCACCGGCATTTCTTTGGCTGTCGGAATGTCAACATCTGTCAGTTCAAGCCCTTTCACATCATCAAAAATGAGCGCCGGACGAAAGTCATCTTTCAGGTAATTTACCTTTACATTTTTCATTTTAATTCCTTCGGCATGACGCACATAAAAGCCCCATGACGGCAACTCGCCAAACATCGAAAATTCCGGATAATTGGCTTTGTTTTCAGGAACGGAAGTGATGTTTTTCAGCGGAATATGGGCAATCTTATTGTTGGCCATTCCACCATAGCTGATCTCTATATTTTCAAGCGTCACGTCCTGAACCGGATGACCCGGAATGCCCACGATGGAAGAGGGGATCAGGTTATAAGGCAGAAACGGATGTCCGTAGATATGAAAGTGGGATGGGCGTTTGGGCATTTTATCAACTCCGGGCTTCAGATGATCGGGAGGGCCTTCGATGGGATAACCCTGATCGGGTTTGTAGAGTGGCGTTTCTGCTTTTACATTGGCAATGTAAACTCTTTTGAGCGTTCCAACTTTTCCGTCAATGTTTCGATGTCCAAGGCGGATAAAAATGGCGTTGCCTGTATTTTTTGCTGTTACGTTCTGAATGTCGATGTCTTCCAGAATTCCACCGTCAACCGATTCGAGCGCGATGGCCGAACGATAGGTGTCAAAAACTGTCAGGTTGCGTACTTTGATATTTTTGAACCCTCCGACTGAAGCGGTTCCCAGCTTAAATCCGTTGGCGCTGGAGCGGACCGTGCAACTGTCGATGAATACATTCTCGCACATCAAATTTGGGTTTTCCGATTTTAGGCAAATCCCATCGTCGGATGAATTGATGAAGCAATTGGTGATTTTCACATTTTTGCTATCCGTAATGTCGAGTCCATCGTTGTTCCAGTAGGCGGTGCTTTGCACCGTGATTCTATCAATTGTAACGCCGTCGCACTCTTTGTAATCCTGCACCCAATCCGACGCGTTTTTCAAGGTGATACCCGATATGTTCACATTGGAACAGGCATAAAAGTTAACTATCATCGCCCTTCCGCCCGGCCTTTTTACCAGCCAGATCGTATCCTGTTTCATTTCGCCGCTGCGCAACTTTTTAAAAATATCCAGCATCAGTTCCTGGCCTTGTCCGTCGATAATTCCCTGCCCGCTGATTGAAATATTGGATTGATTCTTTGCTGAAACCACAGCCGGCCGGCCCTGTTCGTACCCATAATCTGCTCGGTTGGTTGAGCCAAGCAAAGTTGCGCCCAATTGTAAATGCAGGTCAACGCCGGATTTTAAGAATACTGGCCCTGTCATAAAATTTCCCG
>JAUYEQ010000066.1 GCA_030691295.1 Bacteroidota bacterium | reverse complement strand
ACATCGCGCACCACCGACTGTTCACGAATTTCCGTTTGTTCGGGTTCCTGAGGAATTGAACGCGGCTTAACTGCCCTGTTCGGAATATGCCCAAACCAACGATTTGCAAGCGTCAGCACCTTGTCAAAATCAACATCGCCTGCAACAACCAGCACCGCATTATCAGGAGCATAATGGGCATAAAAGAAATCCTTTACCTGCTGCATGGTTGCCTTTTCAATGTGACTGATTTCGCGTCCGATGGTTGGCCACTGATACGGATGAACTTTGTAGGCCAGTTGGCGAAGCAAAGCCCAAACATCGCCGTAAGGCTGGTTCAGGTTGCGCTGTTTGAACTCTTCGATTACCACATTGCGCTGCACGTCAAGGCTCGACTTCGAAAACGCCAGTTCGAGCATCCTGTCCGATTCGAGCCAAAAACCTGTTTCTATGTTGTTTTTGGGAAGTGTCAGGTAATAATTCGTCAGATCGTTCGATGTGAAGGCATTGTTGTCGCCACCTGCTTTTTGCAGCGGTTCATCGTATAACGGAATGTGCTTTGAACCACCAAACATCAGATGTTCAAATAAATGTGCAAATCCGGTACGATCGGGATGTTCGTCGCGCGAGCCCACATTGTAGCAAATATCTATCGCCACCATCGGGGTAGTTTTATCCCGATGTACAATCACTGTCAGCCCGTTTGCTAATTTGGTTCGTTCAAAATGTATCATAAAGAGTTCAAAGTTTCAAGTTCAAAGTTCAAAGTTGCGTGCCGATCCGGGTTCCATGCCCCATGCTCCCTGCCCCCCAAGTTCCAGATTTCAGGTTTCAAGTTTCAAGTTCAAAGTTCAAAGTTCAAAGTTGCGTGCCGATCCGGGTTCCTTGCTCCTCGCCCCATGCCCCTCGCCCCGTTCCCCTTCAAAAATCGAACTGTTCGGTGTTAACGCGCGCTTTTGCCAGCCTGTATTCCTGCACCAGGTTTTCGATGATGGTTTTTACTGGCAGTACTTCGTTGATGATCGATGAAACCTGCCCGATTTCAAGTTCACCCTCCGCCAGATCGCCTTCGAACATACCTTTCTTCGCACGTCCGCGACCAAGCAAAACCCTTAATACATCAGCGGTTGCGCCTTCCAGTTCCAGTTTATTTACTGTCTGGAAAAATTCATTTTTGATCAGGCGAACTGGTCCGATTTTTTTTAGTGCCAGTTTGGTATCGCCTTCGGCTAATCCTGTGACCAGTTTTTTAAAATCGGTATGGGCCGACGATTCATCGGAAATGGCAAACCTAGATCCGATCTGGACACCATCAGCACCCAAAGCCATCGCAGCCAGAATCGCTTCACCGGTTCCAACACCACCAGCAGCCATCAGCGGCAAAGATGTAACTTTCCTAACCGCCGGAATCAACGTAAAAGTGGTAGTTTCTTCGCGCCCGTTGTGACCGCCCGCTTCAAAACCTTCGGCCACAATGGCGTCCACTCCAGCTTCATCACATTTCAGTGCAAAAGCGGAACTGGCAATTACGTGTACAACGATAATTCCGCGTTCTTTCAGCCATGCGGTATATTTCTTCGGACTTCCAGCGGATGTAAAAACAACCGGCACTTTTTCTTCAGCAATGATATTCATGACCTTATCCAATTCAGGATAAAACAGCGGAACGTTTACCCCGAAAGGTTTGTCAGTCGCCAGTTTTGTTTTCTGAATATGCTCGCGAAGTGTATCAGGATGCATGGAACCCGCGCCAATTAAGCCAAGCCCGCCATTGTTACTGACTGCCGAAGCCAACCGCCAGCCACTGCACCAAACCATTCCACCCTGAATAATTGGATATTTGATTCCGAAAAGTTTACAAATCCGGTTTTCCATGTCAAATTTTTATGCTGAAATTTTCCGCAAAGGTAGAAGAAAGAAAATAATTAACAGTACTATGAATAAATTAGAAAAGTAATCAATACTGTAACTAACACAATTTGAAAGCATGAACGAAAGAGTTATTTCCGTACTTTGCCAAACTTAAACTAAACGATTACGAAAACGATGATTCGCAGACCTATCTTATTGGTGCTCATACTAATTATTATCACAACCGGTGCAATTGCCCAAATCAATTTTGGTCCTTCCGCTTCATTCAAATACCTGAAGGGAAAAGATGCTTCAAGCCTGCCGGTAAACTGGATGACAAGCGACTTTACCCCTTCTGGTTGGCAGACCGGAAATGCACCTTTCAGATATGGCGATGGCTCAGGCGGTACTTTGCTGAGTGATATGCAGTACAATTATTCAACGGCTTATTTGTTATCGAACTTCAACGCTCAAAATATTTCTTCGCTGAAAGATGTATCTTTTTCTGTCAATTTTGATGATGGGTTCGTAGTTTGGATCAACGGGGAAGAAGTTTTCAGTATCAATGATCCCAGTGACAGGACATTCAACAGTTTTGCAACTGACCAACACGAATCGGGTTCATTTGAAATATATACACTTCCGGCACATGACATTGAACTTAAAGAAGGTATAAATACCATTGCCATTCAGGGTTTTAACGTAAACCTCGAAAGTTCTGATTTTTACATCGATATCCGGATAAATGCGGAAGTTGCCCTGCCCCAGACATCCGATACCCTTAAAGTAATTTTCAGCAAGCCCAATGGGTTTTATACCAATCCGTTTGATCTTCGCCTTGATGTCCCCGATCAGGAATACACAATTATTTACACCATCGACGGCAGCAATCCGCAAACATCGGCCGCTGCAATAAATGGCGGAAAATCAAAAACAATCTCTGTCGATCCGGCAAATACAAACGGACGCGCAAAAACTCCTTGTTTTATTGTCCGGGCTTCGCTTAAAAAAGATGGGTTGGCCCCTTCGTTTCCGCTCACCCAAACCTATATTTTTCTTGAACATGTCTTAAACCAAAGCCACCCTGGAGGAAGCTGGCCAACCGGTCCGGTAAAAAAACAGGTGATTGACCTGGAAATGGATCCCGATATTACAAAAAGTAGCAAATACGCTGGCTTAATGCATGGCGCAATGAAGGATATTCCAACTATTTCGGTAGTTACCGACTTAAAAGACCTGTTCGATCCGGCAACCGGCATTTATGTGAATGCAATGAATCACGGAGATAATTGGGAAAGGTTTTGCTCTGTCGAATTGATTGATCCTTCAGGAGTTCCCGGATTCAATATCAATGCAGGTATGCGCATCAGGGGAGGCTGGAGCAGGCATCCTGAATTTCCAAAACATGCCTTTCGTCTGTTTTTCAGGGGAGAATATGGTGCGCCAAAACTGAATTTTCCATTTTTCGGGGAGGAAGGTGTCGGTGAATTTGACAAAATAGATCTCCGCTGCGAACAAAATTATGCATGGAGTAAGGGAGATAACGTTTACAGGCATACTGCTGTTCGTGAAGTTTTCTCGCGGGACACCCAACGTGATATGGGACAACCTTATACCCGCAGTCGTTATTATCATTTATACCTGAATGGTATGTACTGGGGAATGTTCCAAACACAGGAACGTTCGGAAGCGAGGTATGCAGCTGACTATCTGGGTGGCTCAAAAGAAGATTACGATGTTATAAAAGTAAACGGGGATAATTATAACTACACGATTGAAGCAACCGATGGGAACCTAACTTCATGGCAAAAAATTTACAATTTATGCAGTAAGGGATTTGTAAACAATTCGGATTATTACGCACTTGAAGGAAAAGATCAAAACGGATATCCGAAAAAGGGCGGTGAAGTAATGGTTGATATTGACAACCTGATTGATTACATGCAACTTATTTTTTATACAGGGAATTATGATGCTCCGGTCTCTCAATTCCGGGGCAATGCTGATCCGAATAATTTTTATGCCATCGACCGACGGGATGATAAGTCAAGCGGCTTCATCTTTTTTGCGCACGATGCGGAGCACAGCATGATGATATCGGCTGAAAACGTTGGGATAGGAATTCAGCAAAACAGGGTCACAATTCCCAATATGTGGGTAAGTGGAGCAAGCAAGTTTCACCCTCAATGGCTGCATTTCAAACTTTCGTCGAACAAGGAATACCGGCAGCGATTTGCTGACAGGGCGTACAAAAACTTTTTCAACAAAGGTGTTTTTACTCCTGCCGTTGCCAAAGAAAGGTTTCAAAAAAGAGCTGCCGAAATAGACAAGGCAATCATCGGAGAATCTGCCAGATGGGGCGATTTCAAAAGTCAGGTTCCGATGACTTATGAAAATTGGAATACAGAAATCAACGATATTTACAACCGGTTTTTCCCATTTCGCACCAATATCGTAATCGAACAAATGAAAACGGCTGGTTTAATCGTGGCTTTTAATCC
>JAUYEQ010000061.1 GCA_030691295.1 Bacteroidota bacterium | reverse complement strand
ATTATCTCCGCGACTGAGGTGATACTGACGGATAACCATCAGTCCGGCATATTCTCCTGCTGCTCCTGAATTTGGCTGAAGGCTGACATCGGCAAAACCGGTAATTTCGGCTAAATCGCGACGCAATTCCTCCATCATTTCCTGATAGCCGCGCGCCTGATTTTTCGGTACAAACGGGTGAATGCCGCCAAATTCTATCCAGCTTAACGGCAACATTTCTGTAGCCGCATTCAGTTTCATGGTACACGAACCAAGCGGAATCATTGAATGGGTAAGCGAAATATCTTTGTGTTCGAGCTTTTTGATGTAGCGCACCATTTCGGTTTCAGACCGGTATTTGTTGAAAACTTCCTGTTTCATAAAGTCGGAAGTCCTAAGTAATTCAGGCTGAACGGTACAAAGATTCGGGTATCCGGTAATCCGGACAAATGGTTTGTTGGCCGCTTTTGCAAACACTTCCAAAATCCAGTTGATGTCGTCGAGGTTGGTGGTTTCGTCGATGCTCAGACCCACTTCGCCGTTTTCGAAATACCGGAAATTCATTTCCAGTTCGAGCGACAACCATTCAATGTCTTCGCGTTTTACGTGGCGCGGCAATTCAAAACGGATGGTGTCGAAATAGTTGCTGTTCAACTGCGGATATCCCAAAGCTGAAATTTCTTTTTCGAGCAAAGCCGCGATGCAATGGATGCGATTGGCAATTTGGGTGATGCCTTCCGGTCCGTGATACACTGCGTAAAATCCGGCCATGTTCGACAACAAAGCCTGCGAGGTACAAATATTGGAAGTTGCTTTTTCGCGCTTGATATGCTGCTCGCGGGTTTGAAGTGCCATGCGCAGTGCACGTTTCCCGAACGCATCTTTTGTAACGCCAATGATACGGCCCGGCATGGTTCGTTTAAATTCGTCTTTCGATGCAAAGAAAGCCGCATGAGGTCCGCCGTAACCCATCGGGATACCAAAGCGTTGCGAATTTCCGAAAACAATATCGGCCTCCCATTCTCCCGGAGGAGTAAGAATTGCTAAACTCAATAAATCAGCAGCAACTGATACAAAAATTTCTTTTTCGTGAGCCGTTTTTACGAGTGATGAATAATCAATGATTTGTCCGTCGGAATTGGGGTACTGAACGATTACTCCGAAAGTGTTTTCATCCAGTTCGAAGTTTTTCCAGTCGGCAACTTTCAGTTCGATGCCCAGCGGATTGGCACGTGTAATGAGTACATCCAGTGTTTGAGGCCATATTTTTTCGTCCACCCAAACAATGTTTGCGCCCGATTTTGCTTTGGCGCGCGAACGCGAGTTCATCATCATTACCATGGCTTCGGCTGCGGCAGTAGCTTCGTCGAGCAATCCTGCATTGGCCAGTTGCATTCCGGTCAGATCGCAAACCATGGTCTGAAAATTCAGTAAAGCTTCCAAACGCCCTTGTGAAATTTCAGCCTGATAGGGTGTGTAGCTGGTGTACCAAACAGGGTTTTCGAGCACATTCCGGAGAATAACCGCCGGGGTAATCGTGTCATAATAACCCATGCCGATGTAGGTATTATAGACTTTGTTCTTCGAAGCCAGTGCCAGAATCTTGCGGAAATACTGACGTTCTGTTAATCCATCTTCCAGGTTGAGTGGCTTTTTCAGCCGGATGTTTTCGGGAACGGTCTGGCTCATCAATTCATCCAGCGTTGAAACGCCAAGAACATTCAGCATTTCCTGAATTTCCTGATCGCGTGGGCCAATGTGGCGCATTACAAATTTATCGCTTGCCATATTATTATAGATTTTTAGAGCCTCCCCCCAACCTCCTCCAACTTCGATAAACTCAGTTACCAAAAAGAGGGGGTTTGAGAATCGGTATTTGAATATTTTCTGTTTGAGAGGGCAATATTAGTGTTTTCTGGAGTTCTAAAAAATGATATTAATTGGATAAGCGCTCCAACCAAACATTGTTATCGTTGGCTATATTACATGTTAGATGATGCCATTTTTTATTTAATTGACTCTATTCTATCAAGATAAACATTTATCAAACTATTATCTTCTATACTTTTGTCAATATCGTCCCAAATATTTGAAATTACTCCATAAAAATCTCTCATCTTTTAAGATTTCCAAATTTCAGATGGATAACCTTTGGTGGAGTACCTTTATAAAGCACTTTCAATGAAAAGTCGGCATCTTTCGTTACAATTATCAAATCATGCTGCCTGGCATAATCCCAAATCTTCTCATCACTCCATGAATCATCCAAATCCTTAACATGCAAATAGTCTGGATTATTCCACAATCCAAAATAGTATGGTAAATTTGCATCAATCAGATATCTTGCCATTATGCAATCGATCGAATTGAATATTGATGACCCATCAAATCAGCCGCAAATCTCAAACATGCATCAATATCCTCAGATACAAGTGTTGGATATTGCTTAAGGATTTCATCCTTGGAATCGCCGGCACTTAAAAATTCTAAAATAGTCTGCACAGTAATTCTTTTACCCCGAATGGTTGGCTTACCATTGCAAATACTATTATCAACCGTTATCCTGTCAATTAACGAATCCATATAGTTAAATTTTATTCAAAAATAATCATTTAAACTCTATCAGCAATTTTTACAAGTTCTTTGTCAGTTGGAGCGATTAAAGCTGCACCTAACAACGATCATTCGGAAAAGGAGTCTTTCAGAAATATTTTTACGTCAGAAACGGATTGTTCTTTTTCTCAAATCCAATGGTGGTTTCGGGGCCATGACCGCAAAAAACGACTGTTTCTTCAGGCAAAGTGAGTAGTTTGGTTTTGATATTTTCGGTCAGGCGTTCAAAGCTTCCGCCCGGAAGATCGGTACGGCCGATACTTCCGTAGAAAAGTACATCACCGGCAATCAGAATTTTTTGTTCAGGATTATAAAAAACCACGCCACCCGGAGAGTGCCCCGGCGCTGCAACTACCTGCAAATACGAATTTCCGAATTTAAGCTGGTCACCTTCATTAAAAAAGATGTCCGGTGGAGCGATCGGTTGCATTGGGATGCCAAACAAATCGCCATGATCTTCAGCCTGTTCAACAAGAACTGCTTCATCCGGATGACATTCAAAGTCAAGATTGTACTTCGTGCGGCAATGAGTGATTCCCATAATGTGATCGAAGTGACAATGGGTATTGATCAGCCTGACTGGTTTTAGCTGCTTTTCGGAAATGAACGCGTCGAGTTCCTTACGTTCGTTTTCGAAATAGCATCCGGCATCAATAATGGCACATTCGCCGGTTTCATCGTACACAACGAAAGTATTTTCCTGAACCTGGTTAAAGGTGAATTTTTTTATCTGCATAAGAAGTGCCTAAAGTATTTAAAGTGCCTAGAGTGCCTAAAGTTTAAAAATCAACTGAGGTGCTGATTTTTAAAAGTACTATCGGCACTTCCAACTATTTATTTTAAATTTTTCCCAATAGAAGTAAAAATAGCAAGCAATTCGTTTGCTTCTTTCATGATTAATTGAATAATTTGTTGATCCCGCCATTCAAGTTCTTCAATTAGTTCAAGCCAATATGATGTTTCACTTGCTTCGCTCTCACAAATGCTGATTTTGTTGCTGAAGTCAGCTTTACTTCTTGAACGGTTTGCCTCTCTGTAATTTGCACCAATACTTGTTCCTGATTTTGTGATCTGATTTCTGATAACGCGACCTTCTGGTGTATTTGGAAGTGAAGTTGAAAGTTTAA
>JAUYEQ010000425.1 GCA_030691295.1 Bacteroidota bacterium | reverse complement strand
GACTTTCAGAGAAGGTTTTGACAAATATGCAAAGCTTTCTGTTGGCTGTTTGAAATACAACATTTGGAAATGATCTGCCAATTGCTGACTGTTACATTTATGTGCTGGATGATTTTTTTTGATGTTGTTCACTTCATGAACGCAGGAAATATGAATGCAGATCGTTGTTTGATACTTTCAGGAGCAAAAAAATAAATGGCAGGAGCAAAAAAGTAAATTGGAGCTCGTTGTTTAGTACTTCGTGATACAAAAAATATATGTGGTTTTTGAGTAACTTTGAACAAACAAAATAAAAACAGATCCTTATGGGACTTTTTTCAGCATTAATGGGCAACGCGGGAGTTGTTAGTCAGGAAGAGTTAGTCCGCGACTATGGAAAGCTTTTAACTGAAGGTGAAGCAATCGATTTAGGATTTAAACTAATTCGTGATACTTTTATTTTCACCAACAAACGGCTGATTTTAGTCGATAAACAAGGCATCACCGGAAGTAAGACCGAATACCTGTCGATTAACTACAAACAGATTTCGAGGTTCAGCATCGAAACAGCCGGAACTTTTGATTTGGAAGCAGAACTTAAAATCTGGATTTCGAGCGAAGCTGAGCCGAGCATCACCAAAAAGTTCAACAAGTCGGTCAATGTGTACGATGTGCAAAAAGTATTGGCGCATCATGTGCTAAAATAAAGGTATTGGCACATTTTGTCGGTAATTCCGTATAAACCGGTAATGATTTTTATTGGTTTTGCTGACACTAAAACATTCCATAAAATGAAAACTATTGGTCAAATAAAGTTCATGTCATTTTATAGAATCAAGGTTCTGTTCTTCCTGATTTTCATTTATTTGTCCTGCTCATCGGCTAGGCAGGATTTAGGTGATAAAAAACAAAACAGTTCATTAAAAATGTACTCCGAACAAAAAGACGATACCATTCAGTGGAAAAAAGACGCAAAAAAAATGGTCAACAGCCAACTCATTCCAAGAGGGATTACAGATAAAAAAGTACTTCGTGTGATGGAAAATACTCCCCGTCATCTTTTTGTTCCTGAAAATTATACTGATGCTGCTTATGACGATGGCCCATTGCCAATCGGCCTAGGACAAACCATTTCACAGCCATACATCGTTGCGTTAATGACCGAATTGCTGAAATTAAAAGGTCATGAAAAAGTACTTGAAATTGGCACCGGATCCGGTTATCAGGCGGCAGTTCTGTCGCCGCTGGTTGATACCTGTTATACCATTGAGCTGGTAAAAAAACTTGCCGACACTTCCGGCGACTTAATAAAAAAACTCGGCTATACCAATGTAATTGCCAAATGCGACGATGGCTACAAGGGTTGGCCGGAGTATGCACCTTTTGATCGAATCATCATTACTGCCGCTCCGCCTGAAATTCCACAGGCGCTGGTTGATCAATTAAAACCTGAAGGAATAATGGTTCTTCCGGTCGGAACATTTTATCAGCAATTAATGGTAATTACAAAAACCAAAAGAGGAATCAAAAAGGAAAGTATTATCCCTGTCCGCTTTGTTCCGATGGTGAAACCCGATTGATTTGGGTTTTTATCTTTATTCTGGAAAAATCTTCCGGTTCAGAAAATTTCTTCACTATGAAGATAACCTAGTAATCAGGGATTACTGAATAGATAAAAATTATCAACCCAATTAAAGTATTCTAATTTCATTGTAAATTATTGGAAAATTATTCGTTAATTTAAAGTGAATATTAAAATGTAGCACGAGAGATATGAAAGGGAAGATTATGGAGCTATTTTCAATATCAGCAAAAGAAGGTAAATATTTTAATGACAAAGAAGGATTTATTGAGGTTGAAAGCTGTCCGGTTGGAGTAATGTTTTGTACTGAACATCTTGCTTTTATCAATAAAAAGATGCGTTTTTCGCGCAGTCACTGGATAAATAAAAATTATTTGCTGGCAATTGAAGAACTCAAACTTGCGTATAATAAAACTACTGAATTAAATCAAACCTCCTGTGAGCCGTGTGCGAAGCTTTTTCGCTCGACTATCACCAATTCATTGGAAACAATTCAGGAAGATTTGCATGAAATGACTACCGGCTTCTTTAGAGCCAGGCGTTTTCAGGCAAGTTATGAATTGGCAACCAGAACCTTAAAGGAATTCAACGAGAACAATTAAGATCCGTATTATACTCCAATCCGGATAATATTTTAACGTGCTAATCTGGTGTAATAATAGATTTTTTCATTTTCAATATAAACTTTTCGTCCTGAATGTGCATTTTGGACGTTGCACGGGATAATTTCGATACTTTTCCCCTTACTTTGCATTTTTATTTTTTGTCATAATCAGACTTTTGAAGTATGATAGGATTAGCTTCTCTTGAAAATTCAGGTTTTCTCTTTAATATTTACATTGGTATTTTACTCGCCGGATTAATTGGAATTGTTATTGTTTCAGAAAGATTAAAG
>JAUYEQ010000054.1 GCA_030691295.1 Bacteroidota bacterium | reverse complement strand
GGGAGGAAACGAGCGCAACAAGGAAATGATGTTATACGCCGATCATACCCAAACAAGCGAAAAATATAACGGCTCAAGCCTTACATTTGGTAGTGGCGGCAATGCTGATAATTTTGCTTCATGGATGATGACCTGGAACTATACTGAAATCAGAAGTTACAAAACTGCAGACCTATCTGGTTCAGCAGTAAGTACTATCCTTCGTGATGCAATTCAGGATCTGGGTCGTCCATGGACACGTATGGCCCCTCCGGTAAACTTATTTGAAACCACTTTTGCCAACAAAACAGATGATTCCCGGTTCGATGCTTCATTTACAACCGCTTATCGTGGCAACTGGCCTAAAAATAAAGACCTTACAGAATTTTATTATGGCGCAAACGGGTTGAAAGTTTACCCGGGAGATAAAATTCTGTCCTTCCTGCCCGATGAACTGGGGATACCGGTTACTTACACTACCGGTGCAGGTAAAAGCAATGTTGGGGCAGGAACTTCACCCGGAAGAGCTGATTTTGTAATCGCACTTAGCGGCACAAGCCGTGTAGTATATCCCGGAACGTGGAAGATGAGCACCTACCGAACCGACAATGCCGGTGGATTGGGACAACCCAATGCTGCAATAACCCGACCGTTTAATATCGCTAAATTCTCTGAATTCTATTTTATTGCAGCCGAAGCAGCAGTGAAGGGTGCAACCGTGAAAACGGGAAAAAGTGCAAGAGAATTAATCAATGTTATAAGGGCACGCGCAGGCAAATGGAAATTCGACCGGTTTAACAATGTTGCGAAAAGTGTTGACAATAGCGCTGCTATGATCGCTGCAACACCTGCAACTATCGATATCAACTACATTTTGGCTGAAAGCTCGCGTGAATATTATGCCGAAGGTTTTCGCTGGTTCGATTTGGTACGTACCCAAAAATGGGCCGAAATCGCCGGTACATACAAAATAGCTTCAAGTACCAAAGGCGACCATACGGCGGTAACCGTAACTCGCAACATTCAACCATACCTCTATCTGCGCCCCATCCCACAAGGCCAGCTCGATGGTATGCAAATGACTGTTGAAGAGAAAAAGGCTTATCAAAATCCTGGTTATTAATACAAAAGGTATTTAATCAATTCTGTTTAGTATAAAAGAGGCTGTCTCAAAAGAGTTCAGCCTCTTTTTACTAATGATTGATACCTTTTCGATCATTCACCTCCCGTTCTAAGCCATTATTTACTAAATTGTTCCCGTTCGATTTCCGACTCAAACCAAATTAAAACCTGAATGCCATGAGACGTCTGACACAAAAATTCCTTTCGTTTTGTTTTCTATCATTTGTTTTTACATTCGTCAGCCTGGCGCAAAAGCAACAATCAACCAGTATTATAGCTTTCTCAAAAGAAAAACAAGCCATGTCGGTCATGACTGGTGGAAATGCTGTTCCAATTGTAATTGATGCCGGTGAATTCCCCGGAGTTATCCGCATTGCCAAACTTTTTCAGGAAGACGTTTTTCAGGTTACTTCTGTAAAACCTGAATTGGTGATCGGCCAATTGCCCAAATCCGAATCAGTAATCATTGCCGGAACCATTGGCAAAAGCAAACTGATCGATCAACTGGTTGCCTCCGGGAAACTCGATATTTCAGATTTGGAAGGAAAGTGGGAAACTTCACTCATTCAGGTAATAAAAAAACCTTTCCCCGGAATTAAACAAGCGCTGGTTATTGCCGGTAGCGACAAGCGGGGAACCATCTTCGGAATGTTCGATTTGTCGCGCCAGATGGGCGTTTCGCCCTGGCATTTCTGGAGCGATGTTCCCGCGAAGAAACATTCAGAATTGTATGTCCGGGGAGGTCGGTACATTTCAGGAGAACCGAAAGTGAAATACCGTGGCATTTTCCTGAACGACGAAGAACCCGCACTTGGCCGCTGGGCGGTAAAAAATTACGGTGGTTTCAACCACCAGTTCTATGAAAAAGTATTTGAGCTCATTCTTCGACTAAAAGGAAATTACCTGTGGCCGGCCATGTGGTGGGCCAGCTTCAACACCGACGATCCAATCAATCCTGAACTGGCCGAAGAAATGGGTATTGTGATGAGCACTACCCACCACGAACCCATGATGCGTGCCCATGCCGAGTGGAAAATAAAAAAAGGAGCCGTCTGGAACTACGAAACCAACAAAGATACGCTTCAACAATTCTGGAAAGAAGGAATTGAACGCATGAAAAACCATGAAAGTATTGTATCGATGGGAATGCGCGGCGATGGCGACATGGCCATGACTGCCGAAACTAACATCACTTTGCTTGAAAAAATTGTGGCCGATCAGCGGACAATCATCGAAAAAGCGACCGGCAAACCAGCATCGGAAACCCCTCAATTGTGGGCGCTTTACAAAGAAGTTCAGGATTATTACGACAATGGAATGCGTGTTCCGGATGATGTGACTTTGCTGCTTTGCGACGATAACTGGGGAAATATCCGCAAATTGCCTCGCCCTGACGACAAACCCCGCGCGGGTGGCTACGGCATTTATTACCATTTCGATTATGTTGGCGGACCACGCAATTACAAATGGCTAAATACGAGTCCGCTGCCAGCAATTTGGGAACAGATGCACAATGCTTACGAGCATGGAGTTGATCGAATATGGCTCGTGAACGTTGGCGACCTGAAACCGATGGAACTACCCACCTCCTTCTTCCTCGATTATGCTTTCAATCCTGAAGAGTGGCCAAAAGAACGGCTTCCGGAATATACAAAAACCTGGGCTGCCGAACAATTTGGCGGCCAACATGCCCAGAAAATTGCCCGGATGCTCGATTTATACACCAAATACAATGGCCGCCGGAAACCCGAATTGCTTTCGCCGGAAACATACAGCCTGACTAATTTTCAGGAATTTGAGCGCATCGTGGAGGATTACAACAAGTTGGCAGAAGAAGCAACCTTACTCAATGAAAAAATGCCAGTTCAGGCAAAAGATGCTTTTTATCAATTGGTTTTGCATCCGGTAACAGCTTGCGCCAATTTGAATGAATTGTACCTGACCGTGGCAAAAAACAGGCAGGCCGCGGCACAAGGTCGGGCAACCGCCAACGACTGGGCCGAAAAAGCGCGGCAACTTTATCAGAAAGATGCCGACATTACCGATTATTACCATACCAAACTGGCAAACGGAAAATGGGATCACATGATGGCCCAAACGCATATTGGTTATACTTACTGGCAGCAGCCCGAAAAGAATTCAATGCCCGAAGTGAAAGAAATCAGTTTGCCCGATCAAGCTGAAATGGGCGTTTCCATTGAAGGTTCGGGTGGATTTATTACTGAAGGAACATTTCCGCAGACCTTGCCGGAATTGGATGCCGTTTCAAAACGACCTGTTTACATCGATCTTTTCAACCGTGGAAAACACCCTTTCGACTTTCAGATTTCAACCAGTCAGCCCTGGCTAAAAGCAGCCCTGGCTTCTGGAAAAGTTGAGAAAGAACAGCGGGTTTGGATTTCTGCCGACTGGAGCAAAGTTCCGGTTGGAAAACACGAGGTAGTTCTGACAATAAAGCAAACCGGAGGTAAAGACGTTTTGGTGAAAGTGCCGGTTTTCAATCCTGAATTAAAATCGTTCACAGGATTTGTCGAAAGCAACGGGTTTGTCTCCATCGAGGCCGAACATTTTTCACGGAATATTACTGCAAACAATGTCAAATGGGAAGTTATTCCTGATTTGGGAAGAACTTTATCAGGCATGAAACCCTTTCCGGTAACTGCAAAACCACAGGTTCCGGGCAAAAGAAGTGCATGTCTGGAATACGACATTTACCTGCATCAGGCCGGAAAAGTGGATGTGAACCTGTATTTGTCGCCTACGCTCGATTATTTCAACGATGGCGGAACCGAAGTGGCCGTTTCGTTTGACGACGAAGCTCCGGTCATCCTGAACATAAACAAGAACAATCAGGAAAAAATTTGGGAAGGCTGGGTAAGCAACAACATCAATCGGGTGGTTTCATCCCATCAGATCGATAAACCGGGTAAGCATACCTTGAAGGTCTGGATGGTCGATCCGGGCGTGGTACTTCAAAAAATAGTGGTTCGAACAGGAAAAGAAAAGCCAAGTTATCTGGGCGAACCCGAAAGTACCATCGTAAAAGGGTTGGTGAATAAATAGTCATCCAGAAAATCTGGATGATTTCTTTCAAAAAATCAAAACCGGAAACAATTATTCAAAATGTTATGCAATATCAAAATAGAATTAAAATACATTTTTTTGCAGAATTTCAGCGACTTATTTTAATTTCTCCCAATATTGACCTAATTTTTCCTTTATAATTTTCATTACTTCCTCAAAGGGAAGACTCTTATCCCGATTTATTTTGTTTAGAAAGGCGGTCCAATTTCTTTTCCGAAGGACATTGACAGCGAAATCTGAAGAAAATAACGCATGGTTTTCCATGTAGATGGTTTGGCGATTGTTGAAAGTCGCAACAATTGCTGCTTCCAAGGTGACATTATCAAATTCATTGTCAGATAGCAACTTATACACATCGTAGAAATCCTTCATCCTGCTATTGGCAACTGACAGTTCAATCATTGCCTGAAACTTTTCGGCAACCACTGTTTCTTTCGAATAGGCATGAATGACAGGAATTCGCATGTCGTCCAACAATACCGGATATTCCAATTCCTGAATGGTTGGAATCACAATATCTCCAAAACCAATGTCGATCTGAATGCGTTGACGAACAGTATCGAAGGCCGCTTCTATAAAAAGCCGCACACCATTGTACTTATCTTGTTCGGATATCAATTCTCCTACAACACTTTCGGCATTGAACCTCACTTCATCTTCTGACTGAACCTCACAAATATGCCGAAACGCATCACAAAGTTCTTCAACATCATTCGATATTTGTGTTCCCAATAAATCAATATCAATGGTTGGGCGCGATTTGACACCCTGTAGAACATAGATAAACGCTCCTCCTTTCAAAATGAATTTTTCTGAATAAGCCGATACCGAAATCCGGTAAATTAAACGTTCGTGCAGGTATCGAATGAGGATCAATTGAAAATCTATCCCTTCTTTTTTTGCCAGATTGAGCAATCTGGCCCGGATGGAAGCTGCGCGATTCTTCATAGCATTACACTTAGATATTGATTCAGCACAGTTGCAATTCGCATATTTTCAGCATATTTCATCAGTTTATCCAGATTCCGGTCTTTCCGCTTCAGGTAATTTCGCAGCACTTCGGCGCTAAGTTCTGTACCCACTTTGTTGCGGTAACGAATGGCATCGCAAACCGATTTTTCCAAATCGTATATCGAAATTTGCTCTTCATTATGTGTCGTTTGTTCTTTCCCAACTTCATAAAAATCGTGACTCCAATAATATATTTTCACAGGTGGAAATTCTGGCAAAACTGGTTTTTTCCTTACCTGAATGGCCAAATGAACGAATGATGAAACATGTGTGCTGAGGCCGTAAAACTGCCACGCCGTAAAAAGACATAGCACCCCTTGCGGAACTATCCGGCACACTTCACCCCAGTTGGCATCTTCCGTATAATCGGTATGACGATACAAACCCCGTTTTATTTGTACTACCTTTCCTGATTCGAGCATCGTTTTAAGCTGGTAGTAAAGCGAGCGGTTTCCACGGATGAGATTTGAAGCCAAATACCCATTGTTTTGTACAAACAGCTCATACAGTTGTTGTTCCATAACCTTTGTCGTTTTGCACAAAAATACGAAGAATATTTACAGTCTTCGTATTTTTGTGCAATTGAATTGAAAATATCTTTACATAGTTGATACAGTTATGCGAATCAATGTTCTCCTGCCTGTTTGGTGAAAACCAGAAACTCAGCTGTGCTGTTGCGGATTTGTAGAGATTTGTTTTTCATATTTTATGAGAATGGTTATATGTAATTTCGAAGTGTAATCCGGGATTGCAAATCCCTGACTTAAAGGTGCAGATTGCAAATCTGCACCAGCCACGGCCAGCTTTTATGCATATCCAGAGGAGCAGGATTTTTAATCGGTCTCTCTATCCTTCCTGAATTTTTTCGTAATCAATGCAGTGAAACCGATAGCAATTCCAATTACAACACCACTTGGACGCATCCCAAACAGAAACATTACCAATCCTGCTGCAAAGCCGGCAAGAAGACAGACTATAACTCGTTTATTGGTTGACATATACTATTTCTTTAATCCTCCCAAAATTCTGTGCCATTTTTATCAATATATCCTCCTTTATCATTTAAACTAACGTAACATAGACCTTCACGAAAAGACCAAACTCTTTGATATTTGCAGGGAATTATTTCGTCACCGTTCATATCGACAAAACCATATTTGTATTTTAGGGCGACAGCAGCCATCCCGTCACAAAAATCTTCAGCCTTATCATACTTGGTTGGTATAATTTCTATACCTCTTTTATTAATAAACCCATATTTCTCATTAAGTACAACTGCAAAACCTTCACAGAACTTATTTACACTCTGATATTTAAATGGAGTCAACTCATTACCATTTGTATCGATAAATCCATATTTATCCTTATATTTTACTATTGCCAGTCCATCATGAAAATCTTTTGCGTCACTATATTTACATGGAATCACTTCAATACCGATCTCATTAATAAATCCAGTTGGAAAATTTATACTTACTCTTGCAAGACCGTCTTTAAATTTTCCAAAATCAGTATATTTAAATTGAATAATTTGTTTGCCTGTCATATCCATAAGGCACCATTTTCCGGGGGATACTATCATATTATAGATTTTTTTTTATTGCTGCCAAACCATTTTTCACAAAAAGAATTTCATCAAAAGTACACCTTACAACTTCAAAACCTTCCTTGTTAATAATACCCCATTTTCTGTTTAAAGCCACAGAAGCGAAACCATCATGAAAATCAGATGCATCGTCATATTGTAAAGTTACAACCTCGTTACCGTATTTATTAATAAAACCATATTTGTTGTTATTTTTAACAACTGCAAATCCTTCTTTAAAGTCTCTTGCTTCTTGATATTTACATTGAATAACTTCCTTTCCGGATTTGTCTATAAATCCATAACCAAAGTTTCTTTTACCAACTTTAGCAAAACCTTCTTTATATTCATAAATAGTAAAGTCATATTTGCACGGTACAAGCTCTCTTCCAAATTTATCAAGAAGCCCATACTTCTGCACTTCACCATAAAAATCTATATTGGATCGAATAGAAACGAAAAAAAAGTCATCTCTAGAGATTAACGAATAATATTCAAATGGAACAACTTGTTTGCCATTATTATCAAAAAAACCACAAATTCTTTTGTTCTGTTTGTCGAGTGAAATTTCTAGTCCAACTTCAAATCCGTTGTCGAATTGATTAATAGAATCGTAATTGACAGGAATTGTTATATTGCAGGAATCATCAATAATACCCCTTTTCCCCATAATAAAAACCTTTGCAAACCCTTTGCTGTAGGGTTCAACATGGTCATAGATGCAATCAATTTGTATCTTTTTGTTTCTATCAGAGAATCCCCATTTATTCCCTTTTCTATAGGGGATAAGATCATTGGCACTGTTAATTCTTTCTTTTAATATTTGCTTACCGGTTAGAAACTTACAATACGAAATTGCCTTTTCTGCATTTATTTCATCTACAAGACAATCCTCAATTAGCTTTCTTTTGGAAGTGATTATGAAAAAGTGATCAAATTCCGTTTTTTGGAGGAATTCTTGTAGTATGCCTTCTTGAACGCAATACAATAGCAGCTTTTGGACTTTTTTGTCTTTTATAATATCGGCAATGATTCCACGAAGTTGGCTGGTTTCGTGGCCACTGAATTTGGCAAGTTCGTCGCGAAGGTTGTTAAGTTCGGGAGACATAGGATTTTTTGTAAATTAAAACAACGTCTTTAACGTGAGAATATTATACTTGTACTTATTCAGACAATCGACTATTTTATGAGATCATCTAATTTTATAAATAATGCCTTATCTTTTCCTTTATATTGGTCGTTTGCTAATATTGCAACTCTCCAATTTTGATACTCATCGAAATCTCCCTCTGCTAATGATAGAAAAGCTTTCTGCACATCATTAGCCAATTCTTTGTCGAAAAAAGCAAAAATATTATTCTGGTTAATCGTCCAACTTGATTCACCATTTTCATTAGTATAGACTTCCGCGTTTAAAATCTTCATGTTTTTTCTATTAAATTATTTGTCAAGAATGCCTTCTTTATTAATCTCTGTTAAATCTTCACTGAGACTTATTTCACTAATTACAATGCCGGATTTATCGATTTGAATCCAATTGCCATTAATTAATACCATGGCCTTCCCA
>JAUYEQ010000053.1 GCA_030691295.1 Bacteroidota bacterium | reverse complement strand
ATTATGAAAGCAAGATACATAAAACAATTTAAATATACAAGCAAATATCTGATTATTAATAATTTAAAAACACAAATCACTTTTCGGAGTGGACTCAACCATGGAATTATTTCAGGCAAACAATATTGTAAAAGAATATGCCGGACATGTGGCGTTAAGCTCCGTCAGCATTTCGGTAAAAGAAGCTTCCGTTTTTGGTCTGCTTGGCCCTAATGGCGCCGGAAAAACAACACTCATCAGAATTATCAACCAAATTACTGCACCCGACAGTGGTGAATTGTTTTTTGATGGCCGGCGTTTAAAGGCCGATGACATTTCACAAATTGGCTACCTGCCCGAGGAGCGCGGGTTGTACAAAAAGATGAAAGTGGGCGAACAGGCACTGTACCTTGCCCAACTGAAGGGAATGTCGAAAAAAGATGCCCTGAAAAGTCTGAAATACTGGTTCGAGAAGTTTGAAATTCAGGCATGGTGGGGTAAGAAGGTTGAGGAGCTTTCGAAAGGAATGGCTCAGAAAGTCCAGTTCATTACCACGGTGATTCACAAACCAAAACTGCTCATATTTGACGAACCTTTCACCGGTTTCGACCCAATCAATACCAACCTGATCAAGAATGAAATCCTCGAACTGAAAAAACAGGGAACAACTATCATTTTCTCTACCCACAACATGTCGTCGGTTGAAGAAATCTGTGATCACATTGCGCTGATCAACCAATCGAAAAAGATTCTGGACGGCCAGATTGACGCGGTAAAAGAAAAATTCAAGACCAATACTTTTGAAGTTGTTTACCGGGGCGAAACTCCTGATTTGCACCACCGTCTGGGCCATGAATTCAGCATACTTGAACAGGTACAAACTGCTCATCTGAATCAGATGAAGATTCAGTTCAATAATGGTCAATCAAACAATGAGTTATTGAAGTTGCTAATGAACCAGTTCGAGATTGTATCGTTCAAAGAGATAATTCCAAGCATGAACGAAGTATTCATCCATGTAGTTGAACAATCAAACCGCGAAAACAAGTTATAGAAAGTTGACAGTCGCAGTCTCAATTGGCAGTTTTTTTACTGAACACTGAGACTGAACACTGAGACTTTTTAAAGCGACTATTAAATGATAAAACATACCAACATGAATAAATCCATTCTTATTCTTAAGCGCGAATACCTTACACGGGTAAAGAAAAAATCGTTCATTATCATGACATTGCTGGTTCCGGTAATAATGGCCGCACTGACAATTCTGCCTGCATATCTGGCTACAATGGATGATTCGGAAGAACGCACCATTGCCGTTTACGATCCTACAAGTCTTATTCTGAACAAAATAGAAAGCACCGAATTCACCAAGTTTCATTATATTCCGGAGCAGGAGTACAATGAATTAAACAAAAATTTCAAATCAGGTAAGTTCTATGCTTTGCTTTTTGTCCCGACGAATATCCTGACAACCAATCAGGCCGAGCTAATTTCGGACAAACAGATCACTTTCGATATTAAAAACATGATTTCCAACCGGATAGAAAACATCATCGAAGGAGAGAAACGGCAACAGGTAATCAATGAAACCGGAGTGCCCGATCTGGAAAAGAAACTGGCGGCCACACAAACGAGGATTAAACTGAATACTATCAAATTAGGCGAAAAAGGCGAAGCGGTAAAAAGCTCTACGGAAATAGCAATGGCAATTGGCTATGCTGCCGGATTTCTGATTTACATGTTTGTTTTCATATATGGAACAATGGTGATGAAGGGAGTTATGGAAGAAAAATCGAGCAGGATTGTGGAAGTCATCATTTCATCGGTAAAACCATTTCAACTTTTATTCGGAAAAATTATCGGAATTGGTCTGGTCGGATTGACACAGATTGCTATATGGATTGTGCTTGGAACCGCAATTATCACAGGAGTTGCAGCATATATGGGGCAAGGATCTGCAGAAACAGCTATTCAGGCTCAAAGTATAATGTCGGGAGGACAGGTAATGGAACAAATGGGGGCTGCCAGTCCGGCGAAAGAAAATATGGTATTGGACATTATCCAAATGATCGGCAACCTGAATATTCCGCTGATTATATTTGCTCTGTTCTTCTATTTCATCGGAGGGTTTCTGCTTTATGCTTCGCTGATGGGAGCTATCGGATCGGCTGTTGACAGCGATGAAGATGCACAGCAAATGATGCTTCCGGTAACCATGCCCCTGATTTTTTCAATTATTATACTGTTTGCAGTTGCTAAAAATCCTGAAGGTCCACTTGCTTTCTGGGCATCAATGATACCATTTACATCGCCGGTAACCATGATGGTCCGCATTCCCTACGGTATTCCGGTATGGGAGATTCTTTTATCGATGAGCATACTGGTTGGAACCATTTTAGGAACAATTTGGGTGGCAGGAAAAATCTATCGTACAGGAATCCTGATGTACGGAAAAAAGGTCACTCTTAAAGAAATTGGAAAGTGGTTATTTTATAAAAATTAAATTGAGGCCTTCCGAACATCGGGAGGCTTTTTTTGTTTAAAACACTAAAAAAAGACAACAACATGAAAGTAAATAACATTTTGGAAACCATTGGCAATAGTCCACTGGTAAGAGTTAACAATTTGTATCCTGCTGGATTTGAAGTATATGTAAAACTTGAAAAAACCAATCCGGGAGGCAGTATCAAAGACAGGATTGCGCTTTCGATGGTTGAAGATGCGGAGGCAAAAGGAATTTTAAAGCCCGGCAGTGTATTGATTGAACCTACTTCTGGAAATACAGGAATTGGTTTGGCACTTGTTGCAGCAGTAAAAAAATACAAACTGATTTTGGTAATGCCAGAATCGATGAGCGTTGAACGCAGAAGAATCCTGACTGCATACGGCGCTGAACTGGTTTTAACTCCGCGCGAACAGGGAATGAAAGGTGCTATTGCCAAAGCAGTTGAATTGGCAGCAGAAACGCCCGATTCTTGGATTCCATCGCAATTTGACAATGAAGCCAACATTGCTGCTCACAGAGAAAAAACTGCACAGGAAATTCTTGCCGATTTTCCTGAAGGTTTTGATTACCTGATCACAGGTGTTGGTACCGGCGGACACATTTCAGGAGTTTCAGAGGTATTAAAACAGAAATTTCCAAACTTAAAAACGTTTGCTGTCGAGCCTGAACTATCGCCTGTAATCAGCGGCGGATCTCCAGGCCCACATCCGATACAGGGAATTGGTGCAGGATTTATTCCGGTCAATCTTAAAACAGAATTTCTGGATGGCGTAATAAAGGTTTCGAAAGACGAAGCATTTGATTATGCCCGTCGCGCAGCCAAAGAAGAAGGCTTATTTGTTGGAATTTCATCGGGAGCTTCATTTGCAGCTGTTGCCAAAAAGATCACAGAATTGCCTGAAGGGTCAAAAATACTCACCTTTTCATACGATACCGGTGAAAGGTATTTATCCATTGAAGGGTTGTTCTAATCGAAAGTATATCGATATAATAATGAAAGGCTGGGTTTACCGGCCTTTTTTGTTGTTTCATCCTAAAAATTAGAAAGTACGTGTTATCTTTGTGATTAAAGAAAATAATGCTTTTGCCCGAAAATATAATTTATAACAACAACAATATATGGATCTGGACTTTTTACTGGATTACAACCCGGTTCTGTTGGCACTTTTTGCTACTTTATTCACCTGGGGTTTTACTGCACTTGGATCTTCCCTGGTTTTTTTCTTTAAATCAATCAATCAAAAAGTTTTAAATTCAATGCTGGGTTTTGCAGCAGGTGTAATGATTGCCGCTAGTTTTTGGTCGCTTCTAAAACCTGCAATTGAAATGGCTGAAGTAAATGGTTCTATTCCATGGGTTCCTGCTGTGGTTGGTTTTTTATGTGGCGGTGCATTTTTACTGCTCGTTGATAAGATATTGCCTCACTTACACATGGGGCTCTCAACCGACAAAGCAGAAGGTATTAAAACTTCCTGGCAACGAAGTGTACTGCTTGTTCTTGCCATAACGCTTCACAATATACCCGAAGGTCTAGCAATTGGCGTTGCTTTTGGTGCACTTGCGAACAACCCCGATGCGGGTATGCTTGCTGGTGCAGTTGCTTTGGCCATTGGTATTGGATTACAGAATTTCCCAGAAGGTGCAGCTGTATCTATCCCTTTGCGACGTGAAGGGTTTTCCCGGTTAAAAGCTTTTAATTATGGACAATTATCGGGGATGGTAGAACCAATATCAGGAGTAATTGGCGCATACCTTGTATTGTCAATTACTCCTCTACTTCCTTATGCTTTATCATTTGCAGCAGGTGCCATGATTTTTGTAGTTGTCGAAGAATTAATTCCAGAATCACAATCCGGAAATGAAACAGACTTCTCTACCATTGGAGCTATGCTTGGCTTTGCCACTATGATGATGCTTGATGTCTCACTTGGCTAAATTTACAGGATTAAAAAAAATCAGGACAAACACAAAAAACAAGCATCAGAAAAATATAATAAAAGCATTGATTCACATCACTTTTCATGTATAATCGAATTGCAATCATCGACCTCGGAACCAATACCTGCAACCTTCTGATTGCTGAACATGACAATTCTAATTATCACATTCTGTATCAGGGAAAAGAAGTTGTAAAACTTGGAAAAAACGGAATTGATAAAAATCAGCTGACGCCAGACGGTTTGGAAAGGGCGATTCCGGCAATTCGGAAACATCAGGAAAGAATTGAAAAATACAATGTTTCAGAAGTTGTGACCATCGCCACATCTGCCATCAGAGAGGCAACAAACAAAGATTGGTTTCAGGAAGAAATAAAAACACGCACAGGGCTTGAATTGCAGATAATTTCAGGAGACAAAGAAGCTGAACTGATTTTTAAAGGCGTAAAACTGGCTTTCGGCGAAATTGAAGATCATTCCCTCATTCTTGACATTGGCGGAGGTAGCAATGAATTTATTCTGACCGATGCGGGTCAGTCAATCTGGAAAGAAAGTTTCCCACTCGGAATGGCTCGAATCATTGAAGAAATACCTCCCTCCGACCCTATTACTCCGGAAGAAATCACAAAAATAAACGACTGGTTTGAAAGCCGGCTAGGACCATTGTGGAATCGGCTGCAAAATGTAAATGTAGGAATGATGATTGGCTGTTCGGGTGCATTCGACACTTTGGCCGACCTGATTGACCAAACCGATGCCGGAACCAAAACCCGCATCAGGCAGGAAATTGCAATCAATGACTTCTACCTCATTTATGAAAAACTAATTGCATCAACAACTGCCGGCCGGATGAAAATGAAAGGCATGGAATCCATTCGTGTTGAGATGATTGTTCCTTCTGTGATTTTCATAAAAATGGTCATCGAAAGGTTAAAAATTCACAAAATCTTTCAAACTGACTTTGCCCTGCGGGAAGGTGTTTTATACGAGCATATTTTCAACTAAATTTGACCATTCATTTTCATCTGTTTATAATTTGTTTTTTAATTGCCAGATGGAACTCGCCATTGATAATCATGCTTCTGTGTGAGATTATCACTCATGGCTCGTTTCAGGATAAAAACTACGCTTATGTCGAAAATATTAGTGATTGATGACGAACGGAGCATTCGGAATACTTTAAAAGATATTTTAGAATTTGAAAAATACCAGGTCGAGCTGGCCGAAGACGGGTTTAAAGCCATTGAACTGTTAAAAACAACTGATTTTGATGTCGTTCTGTGCGATATCAAGATGCCGGGAATGGACGGTATTGAAGTACTGCAAAAGATCGAAGAAATTAAACCTGACACTCCGGTGGTGATGATTTCGGGTCACGGAAACATCGATACTGCTGTTGAATCGATCAAAAAAGGAGCATTCGATTTCATTGAAAAACCGCTCGATTTGAACCGGCTTCTGATCACCCTGCGCAACGCCATGGACAAATCGACCCTGATTACAGAAACAAAGGTATTGCGTAAAAAAGCCAGTAAACGTTTCGATATTGTTGGGAATTCGGCTTCCATTCAAAAAGTAATCGACATGGTTGACCGTGTGGCGCCTACCGATGCACGTGTTTTAATTACCGGCTCGAACGGAACCGGGAAAGAACTGGTTGCCCGCCGTTTACACGAAAAGAGCAACCGGTCTGAAGCATCGTTTATAGAAGTAAATTGCGCGGCCATTCCTTCAGAACTTATTGAAAGCGAATTGTTCGGCCATGAAAAAGGGGCTTTTACTTCCGCAATAAAACAACGCAAGGGAAAGTTTGAACAGGCGACCGGAGGGACTATTTTTCTGGATGAAATAGGCGACATGAGTCTGTCGGCCCAAGCCAAAGTATTGCGTGTTTTGCAGGAAAGCATTATCACACGGGTGGGTGGCGACGCCCAGATTAAAGTGGACGTTCGCGTAATTGCAGCCACCAACAAGAACCTGGCACACGAAATTGAGAAGAATAACTTCAGGGAAGACTTGTACCACCGCTTGAGTGTTATCCTGATTCATGTGCCTGATTTAAACGACAGGGTGGAAGATATTCCAATCCTGTGCAATTATTTCATCGATTTAATTTGCGCGGAATACGGAATGCCACAAAAGACAATTGAAGATGCCGCCGTTGCCGAACTTCAAAAAATAAAGTGGACTGGCAATATCCGCGAATTCAGGAACGTAATTGAGCGCCTGATTATTCTGTGCGATAAAACCATTACCAAAGAAGATGTATTAACTTACGCCATTACAGGCAAATAAAAAATTACGTCGATTTAAGTGTGAAATAAAAGGTACTTCCTTTGCCAACTTCACTTTCAGCCCAAATGCAGCCACCTTGTTTTTCCACAAAATCCCTGCTGAGCAGTAAACCCAACCCTGTACTTGGTTCGCCTTCGGTTCCGGGCCGGCTGATATTTTTGTCTATTTTGAAAAGGTTTTCGACCATCTCTTTTTTCATCCCGATACCTGTATCTGTGACCGAAACTTCAACGGTGTTGTTTTCGAATGTTTTGGCACTGATGAAAACCTTGCCTCCTTTTGTGGTGAATTTTACTGCATTCGAGGTTAGGTTCCTGATAATTGAACTGAGCATGTTTTTATCGGCAATAACTACCAGTTTATCCGGAATATCTACCACAATAGAAATTAATTTGTTGCGTGCCGACTGATGGAATAGTTCTGAAGATTCTTTCAGAATATCATTCAGAATAAGTTTTTCAGGATTAAATGCAATTAAGCCACGTTGCATTTGAGCCCATTCGAGCAGATTCCCAAGTAATTCAAATAGATTGGCGGCTGAATCTTTCATGGCTCCTGCCATTTCCTGAATTTCACTAAGTTTAAATGATTGCAGTCCTTCTGCCATTAATTCAGTCAATCCCAGGAAGGAACTTAACGGCCCGCGTACATCGTGCGAGATAATCGAGAAAAATTTGTCTTTTTCGGAATTGATCGCCTGCAACTCTTCATTCTTGACTAACAGCTCTTCATTTTTTTGTTTCAGTTCAAAGGTTTGTTCCTCCACTTTTCTTTCCAGAATATGTTTTTGTTGTTCCAGTTCATGTCCCCTCCATTTTATGAAGCTAAAAATGAGTACAACAAAAACAATTGACATAAGCGTATAAAACCACCATGTGTTCTACCAGGGTGGACGAATAGTAAACGGATAGTGGTATTCATTGCTCCAAATTCCTTCGCTATTCATGGCTTTTACCTTGAATTGATAAGTTTGTGCGAAAGACCAATGAAGCTAAAGGTCAAAAAATTGTTATTGTATGCCAGATTTAAATTTTCAGGCTGATAATACCATTTTGACACATTGTTAAATTTAAAATCCGCTATCCTGACTCCATTGCCCAGTAATAAACTGGTATCCATCTTATTTTCAAGGACAATCCAAGGAATATTTTCGTTGAATAGCTGAATATTCGTAAGCTGAATGTTGGGTGCAACAGTGTCATGCACCTCCGCTTCAGGATAAATGGCCGTCAAACGGTTGCTGGAACCGATCCAAACGGTTTCCGAGCGATCTTCAAATAAAGCACCAATAAATGCTTTTCCGTCATACCTGGTCAATCCGTTGTCATCACTTCCAAACCAGAGCATTCCGTTTTTATCTTCGAGCATACTTAACACTTTGTTACTGCCAAGTCCCGATTTTTTTGAATAATTGACGAATTTTTCGCCATCAAATTTTGAAACCCCGCCAACATAACTGCCAAACCAAAGGTTGTCGTTACGATCCTGAAGTATGCTTCGAATTCCATTGAAGCACAAACCTTCATTTTGTGTGTAGTGATAGAAATATTTGCCATCGAATTTGGTAACTCCCATGCCATCAGTTCCAAACCAGATATTGCCTTCGTTGTCTTCAAAAAATACTGTAAATCCGTTCGTTTAGCAGGCCTTCCTTTAGCGAGTAGGAAGTAAAGTCGTTGCCGTCGAATTTGGTTACACCGCCACTAGAAGTGCCGAACCAAAGATTATCCTGAATGTCCTGCATGATATTCAACACTTTGCCTTTGGCAAGACCTTCATTATCTGTATAATGATTAAAAAGGTTGCCATTGAATCTGACCAAACCACCATAGCGCGTTCCAAACCACATACTACCCTGTTTGTCAATCAGCGAGCAACGGACATAATTATTGGTTAAACCCTCTTTTTCAGTAAAATGAGTAAAATTATTGCCGTCAAACTTCGAAATCCCCCCTCCTGAAGTACCAAACCACATCCACCCGTTTGCATCCTGAAGCATGCATAAAACATTGTTGTCGCTCAATCCTTGTATGTCGGTATATTGATAAAAATGGGTAAGGTATTTGCCGTCGTAGCGCGTTACCCCATCGTCGTTGCTAAACCAAAGGTTTCCGTTGCGATCCTGCAACAAACATCTGATCTGATTGTGTTTTAAACCCTGAATAGTTCCAAAGGCAGTAAAACTAAATGGATTAACATCCTTGCTGTATGCATCTTTGGCCAGCACAACTTCAGGAATTCCTGACAGGACAGAATGACCGGTTGAAATAATTTCTTTGGGGACGGCCAATCCGTCTTTTCCGGGAGTGCGAATTTCAGGAGTACCAGCCAATGTAATTTCGGGTTTTCCGGCAGGTTTTACATTATTGCCAACGGGTATTTTCTGCGATTTTCCGACCAAAACCATGATGGGTTTTCCGGCAACAATCGTTAAAGGTTCAGAAATACTATCTTCCGGAATAACATATCCATGAGCTTCAACAGTTTTTGGCTTAATTGCAGTAGTATTCGGTTCAACCTTCGTCCGGTTGCACGAGAAAAAGAGTATAAAAATTGAAAGCCAGATAACCTGATTGCTCATAGTACAGTAGCAAAATATCACTAAAATAATCTACCCCGGAGAATTTCTGATTGTTTCCCTGTCAAAAATTTAAATCCTGACTTAGGTTATTGAAGTGTAAATATACCAAAAGTTCCGGCAGCTGACCTATGAAAGGGGGAAAAGGGGTGAAATTGAAAATACAACCCGTTATTTTGCGGCCAACATCGGTTTATATTTGTCGCGATAATAATATGCCAGAAAAAGGTTACCAAGCACCAGCAAAACTGCGATCATTTATTTATTTTCCAGAAACTCTTTCAGCGAAGTTCCTATAATCCAGCTCCATCCTTCGACAAAGCTTTCTTTTGCAAAATCAGGATTGGTGACCGGAAAGGTTCCCAATCCTTCGTGTGTAAGTTTCAGCCTGGTGAGATTTCC
>JAUYEQ010000052.1 GCA_030691295.1 Bacteroidota bacterium | reverse complement strand
ATACGCTGCGATACCAATAACAATTGGAACTCCGGCAGCATTGTCATTCCAATATTTAGCCTGTTTACCAAAGTCGGCGGTTGCATGATCAAATTCCCAGTAAATTTGAGGTGCAAGGTAATCCACCCACTTTGCATTCAGCCACACCAACGGATCAGCATAAAGATCCAGACTGTTTTCCCTGCGTCCTGAAGGAGAAATTCCGAAACATACCTTTGGATTGACTGACTTAACAGCATTGCTTACCTGAAAAACCATTGTATTAACATTGTCTGCCCGCCAAAGGTGAATATCTTTTCCTGCTCCATGGCTATCGAAAGCGGCTTTATCGTCGAATCCATAAGGATTACTGGTTGATTTGGCTCCCGATGGATAAAAATAATCGTCGAAATGAATGGCATCCACATCATATCGGCTAACAATATCTTTTACCACCGAAACCAGGTGTGCACGCACTTCAGGGATACCGGGATTATAATACCTGACTCCATTGTAAATTACCATCCACGACGGATTTTTAACTGCCGCATGATTTGGAGCGAGTATAACAGAAGTTGAGCCAATTCGGTAAGGATTCAACCAGGCATGAAGTTCCATGCCCCGTTTGTGTGCTTGTTCAACGGCAAATTTAAGCGGGTCGTAATCGGGGTCCAAACCTTGCGTTCCGGTCAGAAAAGCCGACCACGGTTCGAGATCTGAAGGATAAAAAGCATCAGAATTCGGACGGACCTGCAACACAATTGAATTCATATTCAAGGCTTTGCACTTATCCAAAATTGAAATTAACTCAGACTTTTGGGCATCTGCATTTCCTTTGGTTGTCGGCCAGTCCAGATTGCTTACAGTTGCAATCCATACGCCCCGCATTTCTCTTTTTTCAAAGGTAATCTGGTCTTTTGAAGCATCATACGGACGGTTGACATCTTCCTCGCCATCGTCTTTCTGACACGACCAGACAATAAAACCGAGCAGGAGAATAACAAGTAGCTTTTTAAGGTTCATTTTTTTCAAAATTTAAGGCATGCCACTCTCCCATCCAAAACAGTTACCAATAACTCGTTTTCGCCAACCGGCTGAATGGCATTGATCAGCGCATTGGATATTTTGTATTTCCAGGCTACCTGATGTGTTGTTTTATCAATGGCTACAATCGTTCCGCTGGTAGTTGGCACAAAGATCAGCTTCCGATTTTCAGTAATTGGCGATGGTGCAATTTCGTAGCCCAATCCGGCTTCGCAATTCCAAACCAACGATTGTTCTTTTGCTGAAGTTGAAAATGCCAAAAAGTTTCCTTCAGTCATATTTTTGATGTAAACCAGTTTTCCATCCTTCGAAATGCCAATAGACTCGCGACACGAATATTGGCCGGAATCCCAGATTTCTGCGCCGGTTTTGGCGTCCAATGCGGTCATACGGCGGTCGGGAGCAACAATAAATACCTTTCCATTTGCGGCAACCGGCCATACCGCGGCAGGCGAAAGCATACGGTTGGCGTACTTTTCACGTTTCCAAAGCAATTTCCCGGATATTTGATCGAGCGCATAAAACGCATTTCCCCACGAGCCAAAATACACGGCGCCTTCATAAATTAATGGTTTCGATTCCACAAAGTTTTTCACCTGATCAAATTGCCATTTCAACTGACCCGACTTTAGATCAATTGCCCGAAAAATTCCTTCCGAAGAACCAATATATACGGTTTCCCGATCGATGACAGGTGAAGCAACTATTGGTCTTTTAGATGCATGTTTCCACACGATTTGTCCGGATTTCAGGTTTAAACAGTATATGTTTTGGTCGGTTGAAGCACAAACAACCAGATTTCCACCAATGGCCGGAGTGGAGTACATTTTTCCTGAAGTTTGAAAACGCCAGATTGTTTTTCCGGAGTTTTTATTCACAGCCACAATTTCACCTCCGGCATTGGCATAAACAGCTATTTTTCCTGAAAAGGCAATTCCGGTTCCGATGTCGCTTTTATCCTGAAATTGCCATTTCTCCATGATCTGTGGGTATTTTTCGTTGACAGAAAAATCAGGACGAGGCCAGTTTGTGGTATCCTGATTA
>JAUYEQ010000046.1 GCA_030691295.1 Bacteroidota bacterium | reverse complement strand
GTCATCGTGCAGACCGGCGAGTTTTGACAACCAATCCTGACCTACCGGAACCGAATTAGCGGTAAGTTGTACGATCCAGGGCGAGGATGCGCCCTTCAATCCGATATTGATGGATTGTTTTTCCTGAAAACGGTTTTCCTGGCTAAGGCTGGTAACTTTCAGCCTGGGATTGGTTTCGGCCAGTATATTTAAAATGTGAAGCGTATCGTCTTCAGAAACTTCATCAATCACAATTAGCTGATAGTCGTTGAAGGGCAACGCTGTAAATTTGGTTATCAGCTCGCGGATACCTGATTCTTCGTTCCTCAACGGAAGAATGATTGTAACAGGACTGTTTTCCGGATTAAAATTCTCCTTCCTGTGCAGAACCAATTTGAGATAAACGCCCAGCAGAAAATACATCTGCACGATAAATGTTACTGAGAACAATACCAACAGCACTATGTCGCTGACAGTTAATATTTGAAAATTAATGAACTCCACTTTTGAGTAACTTAGTTGTTGAAATATAAAAACAAGTCTTTTTTGACGCGACAAAATTAATAAATCGGTTGATTTTTCATGTCCGATTTTTAATTATAATTAACAGAGGCCCTGTTGTTTCTTGCTCTCTTCATTTCAGTTTAATACCTATCTTTGAGCACTCAAAAAAAGAAGTGAATGCAATTTGAACTGAAACATACAGCCGCCGGAAGCAAAGCCAGAGCGGGTTATATAACTACTGATCACGGAAACATTGAAACGCCAATTTTTATGCCGGTCGGAACAGCCGGATCGGTTAAGGGAATTCACACCCGCGATTTGAAAAAAGACATCAAGGCACAGATAATTTTGGGGAATACCTACCATTTGTTTCTGAGACCGGGATTGCCCATTATTGAAGAGGCGGGAGGATTGCATAAATTCAATGGCTGGAATGGACCGATTTTAACTGATAGCGGTGGTTATCAGGTTTTTTCACTGGGCGATATCAGGAAACTCAGCGAGGAAGGCGCCAAATTTCAATCTCACATTGACGGTTCGGCCCATTTATTTACTCCTGAAAGGGTGATGGATATTCAGCGGACTATCGGAGCGGATATTATCATGGCATTTGATGAATGTACACCCGGCGATGCTGAATTTGAATATGCCCGAAAGTCAATGGAAATGACCCAGCGCTGGCTCGACCGATGTGTCAATCAGTTTGAAAAAACTTCGCCCAAATATGGTCATTCGCAGTCATTGTTCCCCATTGTTCAGGGAGCTGTTTATCCTGAATTGCGCGAAATTGCTGCACGAAATGTACTTCAGTACAATAGTGATGGTTATGCCATTGGTGGTCTTTCAGTAGGCGAATCAGAAAAAGATATGTATGCCATGATTGAAGTGGTAAACGAAATACTTCCGGAGAACAAACCCCGTTATCTGATGGGTGTTGGCACTCCGGTAAATATTCTGGAAGGAATTGACCGCGGAATTGATATGTTCGACTGTGTGATGCCAACCCGTAACGGACGAAACGGAATGCTGTTTACGCAGAAAGGAATTATGAATATGCGTAACAAAAAATGGGCGGACGATTTTTCCCCGGTCGATGCCGATGGAACTTCGTTCGTTGATCACCATTACAGCAGGGCCTTTTTGCGACATCTGGTCATTTCAGGAGAAATGCTGGGCGCGCAGATTGCCAGTGAGCACAACCTTGCCTTTTACCTTTGGCTGGTTGGCGAAGCGCGCAAACATATACTGGCCAATACATTCAAAAGCTGGAAAGAGGAAATGGTTCAGCAACTATCGGTACGTTTATAATCATTTAGTTTATGCTGCATAAAATTGATTACTATATAATTAAGAAGTTCCTCGGAACGTTTTTTTATGCTATTGCGTTAATCATCAGCATATCAATTGTTTTTGATGTATCAGAAAACATTGATGATTTTATATCGAAGGATGTTCCGATGAAAGCGATTGCATTTGACTATTACCTCAATTTCATACCATACTTTGCCAATCTGTTCAGCGGACTTTTTACGTTTATCGCAGTAATATATTTTACATCGAAACTGGCATACGACACCGAAATTATAGCCATTTTGTGCAGTGGGGTATCGTTCAACAGGCTCATGCGGCCTTATATGGTTGGTGCTGCTGTTATTTGCATTTTTTCATATCTGCTCGGTAATTATGTGATTCCTCCTGCCAATATGAAAAAAGTAGAATTCAGGAACAAGTATATCGGAAGCCGAAACCCCGGAAGCGAACGGGATATTCACCGTCAGATTGAACCGGGTGTATTTATTTACATGACAAATTACAATGTGAGCAATGATGTGGGATATAAATTCACCATCGAAAGATTTGAGGATCGGAAGCTGGTTTCAAAATTAACTTCAGAATATATTAAGTGGGATCGTGAAAGAAAAACCTGGGTGATTCACGAATATTCAATCCGAAATATTGACGGTTACAAGGAAACAGTCATCAGGGGCACTCAGATTGATACTACCTTGAATATGGTTCCTGAAGATTACCAAATTGTGGAGAATATTGTGGAAACCATGACTTTGCCAGTGCTCAATGCTTCGATTGCCAACCTGAAACTTCGGGGTGTGAATACAATTGATTATGAAATGGAAAAACACAGGCGCAGAGCAGGGCCGTTTTCCGCATTCATACTCACCATTATTGGTGTTTCACTGGCTTCACGAAAAATCAAGGGAGGAATTGGATTTCATCTGGGATTGGGCTTACTGCTGAGTTTTTCGTACATCCTTTTTATGCAAGTTACGACTGTATTTGCTACCAGCGGAACGCTTGCGCCCTGGATGGCAATGTGGATTCCGAATATCCTTTATGGGGCGTTGGCATTTTATCTGTACAGGCGGGCTGCGAGGTGATGAAATAAAAATGCCTTGGAAAACATGTCAGGCAATAAAAAAATGATAATTTTGCCCACCTAAAACAACGTATAATTGGTGTTTGAATAGGAGAAAACTCCATTCCCTCAGATTATTTTAATCAAAAAAACAAATTCTATGTCACTGAGAAGAAACATTTTAGATCTTCGGAAACGAAAAGATGAGGTTCGGAAAGGCGGAGGAGATGAAGCCATTGGCAAACAAGCTGCCATGGGTAAACTTACGGCCAGAGAACGTATTCTAGCCATAGTCGATGAAGGTTCATTTCATGAGTATGATATGTTTGTTGAGCATGCAGGAACTGATTTCGACATGGGCAACAAAGTGCTCGCAGGCGACGGGGTGGTTATCGGTACCGGAACTATTTACGAATCGCCGGTTTGCCTTTTTGCCCAGGATTTCACTGTCGCAGGTGGATCATTGGGCTTGTCGCATGCCCGGAAGATTACCAAAATCATGGATCATGCACTGAAAATGCGCGTGCCATTGATCGGTATCAACGATTCGGGTGGCGCCCGTATTCAGGAAGGGGTTAATTCACTTGCCGGTTATGGTGAGATTTTCTTCCGTAATACACTTTCTTCAGGAGTTATTCCGCAGATATCTGTTATCCTCGGACCCTGTGCCGGTGGTGCAGTATATTCGCCAGCTTTGACCGATTTCGTTTTTGTGGTCGAAAATATCTCGAAAATGTTTATCACCGGTCCTGCTGTAATCAAAAGCGTTTTGGGAGAAGACATTTCGATGGAAGCGCTTGGTGGAGCAAGGGTTCATGCCGAAATTACCGGCAATGCACATTTTTTTGCGCTCAGCGAAAAGGAATGTTTCGAGCAGATCAAAACTTTGATCACTTACATTCCGTGGAACAATACCCAGAAAGCCAAAACTTTCCCTGTAAAAGAGCCAAAATCGAAATATAAAATCCAGAATATCGTTCCGTTAGATGCCCGTTTGCCTTATGACATTCGTGAAATCATCAAATCAATTACCGATGGTTCAGAGTTTTTCGAAATTATGGAACTGTTTGCTGCAAACATTGTAATTGGTTTTGGAAGAATGAATGGCGAAACCATCGGTTTTGTAGCCAATCAGCCAAAAGTACTTGCCGGTGTGCTCGATTGCGACAGCTCTGATAAAGCTGCCCGTTTC
>JAUYEQ010000031.1 GCA_030691295.1 Bacteroidota bacterium | reverse complement strand
CGAAGCTACTTTTGTTTCCTTGTCTGAATCGGAATTTCCCAATGCTTTATCCACAACTTTGTTTTTAACTTTGTTCATCAACCCGCCCAATTGAGCATTGGCACTAAAGTTAACAGTAATAAAAACAGATATTGTAAAAGCAAAAAAATAATCTTTTCATATCTAGAGTCTTGATTCCATTATCAAATTTTCTGTTAATTAATCTATTTAAGTTCAATCAATTCAGTGTATGATTGCAGCTTGCCGTTTTTATCGTAGCTTTCTGTTCTAACAGTTCCCACACCTTTTGCATACCAATCGGTATTTTTCGAATTAACTTTCATACCCATTACCGTGGAATTTACTTCACTGGTGAATTTATACCCTTTGAAAGTACCGGCTTTAACTGTAATATCTTCAATTGCTTCAACTTTCCGGTTTGTAACCTGAGCGGACATTTTCATGTTGACGAAACCTAATTTCATGGCCATTTCGACATTTGCATCAGGAAGTACATCGCCAGGTTTTGGATTCGACGGAACTTCCATATTATTTCCGGTAACCTGAATTTCAGCAGGAATCTCTCCATTTTGCTGGAAAGCAGCTTTGTTTATGAAATTGCTCATGTCGAAATAGAGCTTATCGCCTTTCTTATGAATGGTAATTTCATCCTTAAATACCAGCTTCTCCTTCGGGTCAAGCGACTCAATCAGGTAGGTAATATCCATGTCGTCTCCACTAAGGGTTAAATGTGTGATGGTGTACTTCACCGTGTTGGTTTCCTTGTCCTTCTTGTCGAAAGATTTGTAAACCAAAACAGTTCCTTCTTTAGTCGGGAAAAATATTTCCTGGGCTTTCAATGCCATTCCAAAAAAGATCATCAATGTGAAAAGAATTAATTTTTTCATAATATAGCTTTTATGGTTCTTAAAGTTTGATGAATTCAACTCTGCGGTTCAAGGCTTTATTGACAGGTGTATCGTTAGGGGCAACAGGTTGGCTTTCGCCCAATCCATCGGTAACGAGTCTGTCGGTATTTACACCAAACGATTTAGAAAGTTCAGCTTTAACGGAGGCGGCGCGGCGTTTCGAAAGGTCGAGATTAGCAGCATCGGCACCGTCAGAATCGGTATGGCCATATATCTTTACTTTCACATCTGGAACTTCGTTTAACACGGCAGCGATATCTTTCAAAGTACCGTATGATTCAGGTTTTACAACGTCCTTATTTACATCGAAATATATTCCGTAGGTGACCAGTTTTCCTTCGGTCATTAATTTATTGCGGGTATCAGGAGCGCCAACTGCGATACGGATGTTGCTCACCATGCCGGCGCCTTCCTCGAAACGAATACGATCCATTTTTACTGAAGGGACAGCGAATGCACGGGGCAAATCGAACAATTTGGTTTCATTCTGATATAACCTGATCCTGGCTTTTTGCACCCAAATGGAAATGTGATATTTCTGGTTTTCTCTCTGATAGAGATCTTCCTGATCTTTATGCCCCGACAATCCTAATTCATCGCCTTCATCACTATTAATATAGGTTCGGTAGCTCGGCCTTCCGAAATATTCAATCGAAAAAAGGAACCCTGCTTTGCCGGGAACAGCTCCACTATCATAAGATTTTTGATTGATGCACTGAATCAGCCGAAAATCGTATCCTGCCATATTTGCATCCTCACCTTTGATCGGGATGATATCATATTCGATGGTGTAATTTTCCGGCAATTGTAGCTGAGCATCAGACCAGATAGCACCTCTGCCTATGAATTTCATCCAGTTCCCGGGGAACAAATTGGTAGTAACAACTTCAGCCGAGCCATTGGTATTCCATAGCGCAGGAAAATCGCCGATGGCATCCTGGCTAAAATCGTCGTAGAAAATAACCTTTTCGCCGGGAATAAAATCAAATTTGGAATATGCCTGAAGCGAGGGAGTTACTGATGCCGGTTTTGCATCTGATACTTCAGGCTCTTGTTCTTCTGTCTCATTTTCCTCTGCTGGTTCTTCAGATTGTTCGCCTTCATCACTCTTTTTTTTCTTTTTGAACAGATCTTTTACACCATCCTCAACAGCATCAAAACCTTTGTCAATACCTTGATCGACCTTATTATTGGCTCTGTTGGACGATTGGTTTTTAACTTTTCCTTTGATGTCAATTTGGGCATCTGCACTCGCAGATATAATACAAAGAAGGAAGACGAATAAAAATGGGTATGTTTTCATTTAAGTGATTATTAAGGTTCACCTAAATATACTGAATTTCACACTAATAATTATTCATGAAATAACAAAATAATTCAATTTATCACTGTCTAAATAAAGAGTTTTTTGTCTGATTTATAGGACTATACATTACAGTTTACGCGGAATGCTATACTTCGATTTTCTAAACCCTTCTTCAAGTATTTCAGCAATTTCAGCAGGATTCGTTAATGGCATTTCATCGGTCGCCAATTTATAATCCAGCAATGCTGATTTTTTGCTTTTTTCGAAGCAGGGCAATTTGGTTCGGTTGGTGGTTTCAATGTGATTGCCCATTTCATCAACAATAATTATTTTGGGAAGAAAAACCCCTTTTCTTCCAATAAATGAATCCATTATTTTAACCGCTCCATCAAATTCCAGTTTGGTTGCACGGCCAAGCGCTTCATACCTGAAAATTTTCTTGTTGTCCCAGGTCGAAATTGTTGCATAGCTTTCAGATATTTTATCGTCAATATTCGACTCCTGATTGAGCGTATCGTGTCCCGACGGCATTAAAAGCACTTTCCCTCCTCCCCCTTCAATATTCGCAGCGTACCTTGGAACTGTTATACCGGAAATCCAGCCCTGCAAATGTTTCATGTATATTTTACCCACCTGAATTGGAGTAATAAAATGTACGATTCCTCTTTCCTTGTGGCATTGAAGCAAATAGTATGGGTGAACACCAATCCAGAACATCCGCCTGAATGTTTCGGCAAGTATCCGGTAAGTATCGTTTACATGATTCAGCAAAACAGTTTGGTTCCTGATTGTAAAACCATGCGATGTGATTTTTTTTACCGCTTTGGCCATATCTTCAGTTATTTCCTGAAAATGGTTGATGTGCGTCATAAAATACACATACTTGTCGATACCTGTATTGTGTTTGTTTGCTGATATTTTTATTAGTTCAAGTAATTCGTCGGTAATGGCCATAGGCAAAACAACAGGCACTCTGGTCGCAATTCGGATTGCCCTGAGATGCGGAATTTTACTCAGTTCTTCCAGAATATATTGCAAGCGCTTTTCACTGATCATTAGGGCATCGCCGCCGGTTACCAAAACTTCGTTGATATTCGTATTGTAACCAATATAGAACAATCCCTTATCGACTTCACTACTGCTGACATCAACGGTGCTATCCAGTGATTTAGCTCTTTGACAATGTACACAATACGATGCACAGCTTGTATTTTCGGCTACAAATAGCGCCACACGATTCGGGTAACGCTGATAAGCCGCGCCATAACTCCTCGAACCTTCGTCCATAGCGCCTTCCAAACCGGCATCAGGAAACAACAGGTTTGCCGGTGTGGGCACACTTTGCCAGAATATAGGGTCAAGCCGTTTATTCGATTTTTCAGAAAAAAAGACAGGGTGAAAAGGATCTTCCTGCATCAGAGAAGCATAATAAGGACTTATCCTGAAGGGCTCTTTTCCTTCTTTTTGCAGGGTATTTATGGTTCTTTGTATCTCTTTTTCCTGATGTTCGTTCAGGATGATTACTTGTTTTAATTGAGCGACAGTGCGAATGGAGTTTTTCTTTTGCCAGTTCGGATCGTTCCATTGTTCAGTGGCTACATCTTTCCACAATTCAATCGTATTAAATTTTTTTGGTTGAAATAAAAAATTATCGTCTGTATTCATCTTGAATCTCCTAATTCTAAATTACGAAATTCTTAAAATTACGATTTTTTGGGCGGTTGGCAAAATGAACGTTTCAAACAATCGAATCGGCATTCATTGATTTTCAGGATAAAAATCTCTTTTTTAAGCAGTAAGCTGAGTTTTGAGTTTAATGATTTTCTTTATGTGAAGCCTCAAGCTTGGAATGATGATTCGATGAATTCGCTGCATATTTCTCAACCTCATTAAAAACACGCAGCAGGTTACCACCCCAAATTTTTCTTATTTCTTTTTCTGAATAACCTCTCAGGAGCAGTTCGCGGGTAATGTTCGGAAACTGGCTCACATCGGCACAATCGCGCAAACCGCCGCCACCGTCGAAATCGCTGCCAATACCCACATAATCAATACCTACCAGATTTTTAACATGATCGATGTGGTCAACCATGTTTTTCACAGTCGGGAGGTTTTCAGGATTCATTGCTCCAACTTCTTCCCATTCCTTCGACAAGGCTTCGCGCTCCGTGTCGGTCATTTTTCCTGCACCTTCACGGTACTTTTTCATAACCTGCTTCATTCTCCTGAATTTGACCGAAGTTGTATCGGGTTCTTTTATGTAGTCGTCCAACAGGCAAATCTGAATAACGCCACCTTTTTCAGCCAGCTTTTTAATCATTTCATCGGTCATGTTGCGGTTGTGTTTGGCTACCGCCCGAACCGAGCTGTGCGATGCAATTACCGGCGCTTTGCTATACTCCAACACATCGAAAAACGATTTGTCCGAAGCATGTGAAACATCTACCATCATTCCCAGTCGATTCATTTCGGCGATTACCTGTTTGCCAAATTCGCTCACCCCATTGTGTTCTGCAGGCTTGCTGTCGCTCGACGAATCGCAGATATCATTGTGGTACGAATGGCAAAGTGTGATGTAGCGAACGCCCTTTTTGTAATATTCTTCCACCCGTGAAATATCTTTCGCCAACGGAAATCCATTTTCCATACCGATGTAAACAGCTCTTTTTCCGGTTTTTTCAATTCGGGCCAAATCATCCGCGCTCAGCGCCAGAGTGGCAATATCCTGATTTTTGCCAACCATTGAATGGAGCGAATCAATCATTTGGTTGGCAATTGCATGAGTTTTCGCGTAGTTTTCTTCAGTGCACGGTTTTTGTCCGGTGAAAGCAGCAAAAAACATGGCATCCAGTCCGCCGGATTTCATCCGGGGCAAATCAACACGGCTATTGGGTGACAGGTGTTCTTCGCGAATGTTAAACCCAGGTTTAATCATCTGCATCGGCGTATCGCAATGCGTATCAACCGTCAGGCACCTATCATGAATGCGCTGAACTTTCTTTTCGGTATTCTGCTTGTTTTTCTCTCCTGAAAAGCTCATCAACATGACTGAAATCAGGCAGAAACTCAACATTTTTTTTATCATTAGATCATTTTTTTTATTGTTTAAAATAGGAAAAATGAAATTCTATTCAATAATTTTCCACTGGCCATCTTTCGTTGAACCAATTCGTTTAAGTATGTTTCCCGATTTAAGTTTTTTCAGATGGTATTCTATTCCCTTTTCACTTATTCCTATTTCAGATGCTAATTCAATAGTGGTAATTTTATTGTTCTCTTTAATCAAGCGAACAATCTTCTCCCTAGTTTCTTCCCTAGTTTCTTCCCTAGTTTCTTCAAAATTATCTTTATGAAAATCTTTCTCTGGCCGTTTAAAACTAACTGTAAACATCCCTTCGGTTATAAATTCAGGCAAAGGAAGGCCGCTTTTCTCAATTTCGTCCCGTATCCGACTTATTCCCGAACCAATTTGTTCAACCATATCCATGCGCTCAAATAATCCAAAAATTAAAGGATTCCGACTATGACTCTTCGTTCCAAAATCTTTTGGACTTATTGCACTCACCAAACCTCCGGGATTGGTAATCTCCACCCGATCTGTAAATAATTCTATGGTAATTCGTGCTCCTTTATCGTAATAATCACGATGGGATAAAGCATTGATAATGGCTTCTTTAAAGGCAATTTCAGGAATTTCCCAAATTTCATTTCGCGGACCTGAACCTTCTATTTCGTAACGAATATTCAGTTTCCCTTTTAACCAATGCATGGCTTGATGAAACTGTTGCATTAATGGGCCACCATAAACCTTATCGTCAATGATTTGGGTTTTATTGGTTCTTTCAAATGCCACACATCGGACGACTGCCTTTTCGAAAAAGTTTTCAGGAGAAGAACCAAAAAAAAGGACGGCGCCATTTTTAAACCTTCCATCGGGTAGAGTCAATTTCAGATTACGGATAATTTGCTCACGACTAACTGCTTGTGACAAACCGGCAGCGATTCGGAATTCTTCAAAATTTGTTCTATCAATATCCTTTTCTGCGTCAAATTCCTTACACGATCCTTCATCAAAATAAATACGGTCAGCTTGCTGAAAGAAATCACGCATTTGCTCAACTGAGGTGATTTTTTGTGAATTAGGACCCTGACGAACATAAATTGCTCCAGAAAGGGTATATGGTTTCTGCGGTCCAGAAATAACTTCAATAATCCAAACCACCTTATCTTCAATAACAAGGTTATAAATTGGGCAGTATATGTGAGGATTAATATCATTCAACGAATTTTGAATAGCAGACCTTTTCGAGTTATCAATATTTACACCGTGGATAATATTGGCATCGTCAACCCCAATTACCAGAACCCCTCCGGCTGCATTGGCGAAGGCACAGACTTCCTCCGTAAGTTCCTTAACTTTATTTGGTACCCGAACTTTAAACTCGGCGTTATAGCCTTCGCCACTTTCAATTATGGCTTTCAATTCCTCTGCCGTTAACATCCGTTTTTAATGAATTAGCATTTATTTGACTTTTTTTATCTACTTCAAATGTAAAGAAAAGTAAAGAGATTTGGAATTTCCCTTCCCCATCGAAAAAACAGGGCAATTCATCGAAAAAAATTTCTGCTTGGTTTTATTCTGTCGATATTCGCTTCATAAATTAAAACCAGCAATTATGAAACTGCGAAAACTACTCCTGGTATTTGGAATCC